>JBCCVV010000174.1:0-14533 GCA_039194925.1 Bacteroidota bacterium | reverse complement strand
TATAATTGTTTATATATATTTGTTGCACTATCTAGAATTAGTCTTAATAAGAATAAATGTGTAGCGTATGAGTATTTTCGACAAAAGAATCAACTATAAACCATTCGAATATCCAGAGGTGATGCAATTTGTAGATGCCATAAATAAATCGTTCTGGGTGCACTCAGAATTAGAGTTCTCAGCCGATGTTCAGGATTTCAAAAGCAGGTTGTCTCCAGCCGAGCAAAATGCAATAAAAAACAGCCTTCTTGCCATAGCCCAAATAGAAGTAGCTGTCAAATCATTTTGGGGCGATCTTTATCATCATCTTCCTAAACCAGAATTCAATGGGCTGGGGGCGACATTCGCAGAATGTGAATTCAGGCATTCTGAAGCCTATTCAAGATTACTGACCGTATTGGGGTATGATAAAGAATTTGAAAATGTGATTGAGGTACCTGCGATTCGCAAAAGAATAGACTATCTCACGGATGCTCTTAAGCATACCAAGTCCGAAAATCCGAAAGAATACATCAATTCTCTTTTCCTGTTCAGTATCTTGATTGAAAATGTTTCCCTTTTCAGTCAATTTGCCATCGTATTGTCTTTTACCCGATTCAAAGGCTATATGAAAAATGTATCCAACATCATTGCTTGGACATCAGTAGACGAGCAGATCCATGCCAATGCAGGAATATATATCATCAATAAGATAAGAGAAGAGCACCCCGAACTACTTGATGAAAAAGACGAATATTTACTAAAAGCACAAATCAAACAATCCGTAGAAGTAGAAAGCGAAATTTTGGACTGGATCTTTGAAGAAGGAGAGCTTCAGCACATTTCTAAAGAGAACCTTCTCAACTTTATGAAGTACCGGATCAACGACAGCCTGCAAAAAATAGAAATGAATCCGATGTACAGCATTTCAGAAGAGGCTTACACTCCTATGCGCTGGTTTGAAGAAGAAGTTTTTTCCAATTCTCTGGATGACTTTTTTGCCAAGCGCCCCGTAGAATATACCAAACACGATAAAAGCATTACAGAAGACGATTTATTTTAGAATAAGAAAAATACAATATAAATGACTCAGACCAACTTCATGCAAACCGAAGAGGTTAAAGATATATGGTGGTTAAATAAAGAATCCGAACAATTGCTCAACCGTGGTTATCTTCTCAATGGAGAGACCGTAGAAGGAGCCATTGACCGAATCACTACCGCCGCAGCAAGAAGACTATACAAACCAGAACTACAGCCCGCATTCAAGGAAATGATCATGCGAGGATGGATCTCATTTTCTTCTCCCATTTGGGCGAATATGGGTACACAGCGCGGATTACCAATATCTTGCTTTAATGTCCATGTGGGAGATAGTGTAGAAAAAATCACGCATAAGCTGGGTGAAGTAATCATGCAAACCAAAATCGGTGGTGGCACATCAGGTTATTTTGGCGAATTAAGGCATCGAGGCTCAGCGATAACCGATAATGGGCAATCTTCTGGAGCTGTAAGCTTCATGAAACTATTTGACACCACTATGGATGTAGTGTCTCAAGGAGGTGTGCGAAGAGGTGCTTTTGCCGCCTATCTCGACATAGATCATCCAGACATTCTTGAATTTTTGCAGATCAAAAATATTGGCAACCCCATACAGAATCTATTCTTTGGGGTATGCGTACCTGATTATTGGATGCAGGAAATGATCGACGGAGATCGTGAAAAACGAAAGGTTTGGGCAGCTGTGATTGAGTCTAGACAACAGAAAGGATTGCCTTATGTTTTTTACTCTGACAACGTAAATAAAAACAAACCTCAGGTCTACAAAGACAAAAATTTATCGGTAAACGCGAGTAATCTTTGCTCTGAGATCATGCTACCCTCTTCTGAGGACGAATCATTCATCTGCTGCTTATCATCTATGAATCTGGAATTGTACGACGAATGGAAAGATACACCTGCCGTTCGACTGGCAATTTTCTTTTTGGATGCGGTAATATCAGAATTCATCGAAAAAACGGAAGGCAACTATTATTTGGAATCAGCACGAAATTTTGCCATTCGTCATCGTGCACTTGGATTAGGTGCAATGGGCTATCATTCTTATCTGCAAAAAAACAACATTCCTTTCGAAAGTATGGAAGCCAAACGTTTCAATGCGGATGCCTTTAAGCACATTAGCAACGAAGCAAATAAAGCATCCATAGAACTTGCCCACATCTACGGCGAGCCAGCCATGTTGAAAGGATACGGCCGTAGAAATACAACCGTCATGGCTATTGCACCGACAACTTCAAGTTCTGCTATTTTAGGACAAACATCACCAGGGATCGAACCTTTCTCTAGTAATTATTTCAAGGCCGGTCTTGCAAAGGGTAATTTTATTCGAAAAAATAAATACCTGATTAAACTGCTAGAAGAGAAAAAACTAAACAACGAAGACGTTTGGCGATCCATTATGTTGAATGGGGGTTCGGTCCAACATCTGGCTGAACTTTCAGAAAATGAAAAAGCAGTATTCAAGACATTCAAGGAAATATCTCCAATGGAAATTGTTGTACAAGCAGCTCAGCGACAACAGTTTATCGATCAATCACAAAGCCTGAATCTCAACATTCCGTCTGCTATGCCAGTCCGTGATGTAAATAAACTTATGATTGAAGCATGGAAACTTGGTGTAAAAACATTGTACTATCAAAGAAGTCAATCGGTATCCAAGGAGATGGCTTTGGATTTTGTTTCGTGTAAAAGCTGTGAGGGCTAAACATGTTATTGATTTTGATATTTACTATTCGGATTGAGTCAGTTGGCTTTAGAAATTACCCAATTTTCTAAATGAAAGACATACTTCTAAGGCCCTATTGACTGCCATCCAACGCACTATTTTATAACTTAAACTGAAAACTGAGTTGCCGTTTTTTTGGCAACGTGCAGTACCTGAAACTGAGGTCTGAAAACGGAGTATTTTATGAATCGATGGACAGTATCCCTTAGACTTTTATGGCTATTAGCGATTATCACATTTATTTCATCGTGTAACGATGAATCAACCACCAACCGTTTAGCCGAAAATCAACTGGTCAAAAACAGCAATTCCAAACTCATCTACGATTGGTTAGAATTGTATTTGGAAATCGAAAAAGACCTGGCCAATTTTCGCCCCAACCCAACCTCCAGGGCCATTGGTTACATTGGTATTGCTGCATATGAAGCTGCACTACCGGGTATGGCAGATTATCTGTCGGTAGAAAATATCCTGGCCGAATATAGAACTCCCCTACCCAATCCATACAACGATGCCTATTGGGCTGGTATTATAACAGATCAGGTATTTTGGGAAGTTGTACTGAATCATACCTATTATCGTACATTCAATTATTTTTTACTACATATGAGTCCGGCTCAAATCGAACAAATTGAGTCGTTTTACCAAAATAAAATGGATGCATTGCGCAGTCAGATCTCAGAACGCAGGATGAATGAAGCCATTGCACGGGCCGAAACAGTAAGCAGTGCCGTGATTGCGTATGCCCAATCGGATCGGGAAGGAAGGGATCAAGTCTTGGAGGTTGAACCCTTGGATTATGTGCCACCCAAAGGTGAAGGATTATGGCAACCTACAACTCCAGACTTTAAAAACGCATGTCATCCGTACTGGCGCAGGGTGAGAACATTTGTTGCACCAGTAGACGGTGTTCCTCTGATCGAACATGCAGCATACAGCGAAGATCCATCCTCACAATTTTATCAAGAGGCAAAAGAAGTTTATGACAGAGTCGCCAATCTTACCGATGAGGACCGATGGATTGCCGAGTTTTGGAGTGATGATTTGGTCGGAGTCACCTTTAGCCCCCCGGCCCGCCAAATAGCTATAGCCAATCAATTGATCCAAATTTATGAAACGGACCTTGAAACGTCACTTAGATTTTATTTGCGTCTGGGTTTGGCTTTAAATGATGCATCTGTCATCTGTTGGGGAGCGAAATATGTCTACAATCTAGAACGCCCTGTTGATTATATTCGAAGGTTGATAGATCCGAATTTCAACCCCATTATGGGAGATGCAGTAGGTATTACAGGACAGAATCCAAATTTCCCTGCCTATCCTTCCGGGCACTCGGCTTTTGCAGGTGCAGGAGCCTCTGTGTTTGAACAGTTTTTTCCAAACTTAATAGAATTTACAGATCGATGTCATGAAGATGAAACCTCTTTTCGCGGAGAACCCAGAACCTTCGCCACCTTTCGGATCATGGCCGAAGAAAATGCCTATTCAAGAATACCTCTGGGCGTTCATTTCCGTATGGACTGTGATGAAGGTCTTCGAATTGGCTATGAGGTAGGAAATTTAATCACAGACTTCTCCCTAGAACGGTAGCAGCTCCACTAGTTTTCGAACTTCCAAATTCGACTCAAAAACACCTTAACCCAAGGCTGACTAAATTTTCAACTGAGAAATAGCTCTGCACTCTTAACTGACCTCCTTTTGAGAAATTTTGACAAGTAAAGTTCAATTGAATTTAGCGTACTTTACTGCAAAATCAATTCATGGAGAATTCAATTCGCATTATAAATTGCAAGGAGTTGGACGTAATGGCTTCCATAGAGTTTTATGATGAAGAACATCATGATTCGTATTATCCGTTAAACATCCTATTTTTAATAAGAAGGGGAAATCTAAATTTAAAGGTTGAGGATAAAGTTTACTCTTATGGCAGTGGCAGGTGTGTTCTTGTAAAGCGGTACACAACTGGGAAATACTTCAAAACTTTTACACAGGAAGAGGGATATGCACATGTTTATGCCGTTGGCTTTCATGAACCGTTGATTAAAAATATCATCAAATCATTTCCTGTAAATAAGGATGTTCTTTTAAACGAAGAAGAAATTCCCATCATACAGGAAATCAAAACATCAGATAATTTTCAAGATTACTACGACTTTCTCGATCATGCCTTCTCCGGTGATAGCCCCATAGATGAAATCCAAATCCAGGATAAAATCACCAAAACACTGCTTGCCATCCTTGAACAGAATCCCGAGGTACTGACCATTTTCAGGAAGATTTCGATTCCTACCAAGGCAAATCTCGAAGAATTCATGGAATACAACTATAAAACTCAATTGGGATTAAAAGAATTGGCCAAACAATCGGGTAGAAGCCTGGCAACATTTTATCGGGATTTTTCTGAAAAATTTAATGAAACACCACACAATTGGATTCTCAATCGACGATTGGCAGAAGCACATACCCTATTAACCCAGTCCAATAAAATAGCCAGCCAAATCTACAGTGAGTTGGGTTTCAAAGACCTCGCGCATTTCAGTAAAGTCTTCAAAAAACGATACGGCATCCCTCCTTCAAAAGTTACTGCTTGATAATTGAAGGGATTGGAGAGATAATGGTATAAAGTTTTCAATCTTTTTCAATCTCTTCCATCTTTTATCGTTTTGAGAAGAATTGACAAACTAGGAATGATGGATTATTATAACTTAGTAGCATAAAATCTTTAACGTATGAAGAAAATCAGTTTATCTGTTTTTATTCTTCTTATTCTTATGATCGGTGTTTCGTTTGCCGAAATTGCAAAGAATGAGAATGAAAATGCAACTTCTAATCAAGAATCCAAAACACAAACGTCTGGTGAAGCATTCGACAAAATGATGCAAGTGCTTATGCATGAACGTTGTGTCAATTGCCATCCCGCTGGAGACAAACCCTTAAAAGGGGGAGACAGCCATGTTACCCGGTCTCTGGGCTTGCCAAGAGGTGAAGACGGACACGGCCCAAGAGGCATAAACTGTACCACCTGCCATACCGATGAAAACAATGATTTTTCTGGTGTCCCCGGCGCACCGCATTGGGCACTGGCACCAGAGAGCATGGCCTGGGAAGGAAAAACACGAGTAGAAATTGCCCAACAAATGATGGATCCGGAAAGAAATGGAGGCCGATCTCATCACGATATTATGGAACATCTTATCGAACACGAATTGGTTTTATGGGCATGGGATCCCGGTGTTGATGCAGAAGGCATTCCCCGCGAAAAACCTCCCGTATCCAAAGAAGACTTTATAGCCGCGGTAAAAGAATGGATCAATAATGGAGCCGTAATTCCAGAACAATGAAGTGATTTAAAAACGTATGTTAAGATGATGAATAATGGATTGATTATCCAATTGAAGTATTTTTGAGAAGCATCCCCGCTGAGGCGTAACGTGCCGGAAAAAACACGTTACGTTGATTTAAGGATGATGAAAAGAGCTTGACAATATGTTTTCAAACCACTTCTATAAAAAAACTAAAGATGAAAATATCATTTACTGTAAACGGAGAACAAAAGACTGTAGATGTCGATGGCAATACACCACTGTTGTGGACCATTCGAGATGGACTTGATCTGAAAGGCACCAAATTTGGGTGTGGTAAGGCTGCTTGTGGAGCATGTACAATTCATGTGGATGGGAAACAGGTTAGATCTTGTTCTTTTCCCGTGAAATATGCTGAAGGCAAAGAAATCACGACCATTGAGGGATTATCCGACGGAAATGAATTGCATGCAGTGCAACAGGCATGGGAGGAATTTGTCGTACCTCAATGCGGATATTGTCAACCCGGATTTATCATGGCCACGGCTGCATTACTAAAAGCTATTCCAAATCCTACGGATAAAGATATTGATGAGAACATTATAAACATTTGTCGCTGTGGCACCTATTACAGAATGCGCAAAGCGATCCATCGAGCGGCCGAAATCAATTCTACTAACCCAGCTTCGGCTGCCAATGAATAATACATAATGACAGATCAAACAAATACTGCAAAACAACCGAAAAGCAAATCCAGAAGAAAATTTCTAATCCGGGGTACCTTAGGTACTCTGGGTGTACTTGCGTTGGGTACCTACGTATTTAGAAATCCATTGAGAAGGCAAATTTTGGGAATGTCAGAAACACTTGTTCCGCCATACGCCGGATCAGGAACAGAAGCCAACCTCTGGTTTGAGGTCACCACGAATAATGATATCATTCTTCATTCACCCAAGGTAGAAATGGGTCAGGGTACCTTTACCGGCTTGGCGCAAATAGCTGCTGATGAATTAGGCGTTGATATTAATAAAATCATCGTCAAAGCTGCAGAAACTAAAACCGGCATTGTAGACTCAATGAGTACAGGAGGCAGTCTATCCATCGCTCAACTATTCCAACCTCTTCGGGAAATGGCGGCCACCATGCGCGAAATGCTCAAGAGCGAAGCAGCTATACAACTGGGTGTGGAAGCGAGTGCATTACAAGCTTCGAATGGTTCTTTCTCCGCTGATGGCAAGCAGCTCACTTATGCAGAAGTAGCTTCCAAAGTCACCGAATGGAAGATTCCGGATACTCCAGCGCTAAAGCCGCTTAAAGACTACAAGTACGTTGGCAAACCCATAAAACGACTGGATCAAATCGCCAAGATAAAAGGAGAACCCATCTTTGGTATGGATGCTGAAATGCCTGAAATGTTGCACGCCACAGTAATTCGACCAGAACACGTAGGGGCGAAGTTGAAGTCGGTAGATTCCAGCACAGCAGCTACGATGCCGGGAGTGATAAAGATTCTGGAATACGACGGTTGGGTTGGTATTATTGCCAATAGCTTTGCAGAAGCACTCGCAGCTAGGCGTAAAGTAAAGGTCGAATGGGATATTCCAAAACAATGGACTGAAGAAGGAATTCGAGAAATACTTACCGTCGGAAATGGGAATCGAATGATCACTCAAAAGAAAGGTTCGGCCTTGAAAGAGGATGAAGCGAATATCGAAACCATTGAATTCACCAGCCCAATCGGGGCACATGCTCAGATCGAGCCCAATGGAGCAGTAGCATCTGTAAAAGATGGAAAAGCCACGGTAATTCTATCCACGCAAGTAATAGGTGTTACCCAAAACCAGGTTGCCGAAGCATTGGACCTAAAGAAAGAGGATGTCAATATCATTGGCACTTATTTAGGAGGAGGATTTGGACGACGTCTTAATACCAGCCACGCGATACAGGCTTCTATAATGTCCCGAGATGTGGGTAAACCAGTGAAATACTTTTTCACACGAAAAGAGGAGTTCCAAAATGATACTTTTCGACCACCTACCCATCATATTGTAAAAGGCAGGCTCAACGATACAGGTCAACTCGAACATCTAGAACATCATTACGCCAGTGGGGATGTAGCCATCAATGCCGTGATTATGCCGCCTGCACTGACAGCCATCTTAGGTACGGATGTAGGCGCCATGCGGGGTGGAAACATTATGTACAAAGGCATACCCAATTATCGAGCCGTACAGTGGCATACTACGCTTCCATTTGCAACGAGTTGGTGGAGAAGTCTGGGCCTACTTGCCAATACCTATGCCATAGAATGCTTTGTAGACGAAATGTCGATAAAGGCCGGAAAAAATCCGGTTGACTTCCGATTGAAAATGCTTTCTGATGATGAACACAATGCACGAATCAAAGAAGTGATTCAGATGGCAGCGGAAAAAGCAAATTATCAACCTGAGGCAAATGGCAATCGCGCTATGGGATTTGCGGCCTCGATAGATGCTGGATCGCCATGTGCCCAAGTGGTGGAAGTAGTCGTTGAAGACAATGCGATAAAAGTGGAAAAGGTCACTTGTGTCTTGGATTGCGGATTAGCCGTGAACCCGGATCAAGTAAAAGCACAGTGCGAAGGATCCATCGTTATGGGCATCAGCGCTACCTTACATGAAAAGATGACCCTTCGGGATGGTCGCCTCTACCCTATTATTTATGGAGCTTATGATATGGCTTTGATGAAAGATGCACCAAAAGAGATTGATGTATACCTTGTTCAAGGAACAGATGTGCCGCTTCCGGTAGGTGAACCTCCATTGGGGCCGATTGGAGCTGCTATTGGAAATGCCGTGCGCAGGATTACCGGGAAAAGGTTGACGGATTTGCCATTGAGTATTTGAAGCATAATGAAATTGGTCTTTTTTGTTGGGATTAGGCATTTGTCTGATTTAATGAAATGAGTTTGGTTATTGCCACTGAGGAATTGTGTACATATTTTCACGACTGCTTATAACTACATCCGGGTTTCATCTTAGCTCTCAGATAATTATTGTAAGAATCAAAACACCTCAGGCGCAATTTGGAATGTTGTTTTTTTAGTGTCAATCGAAGCCCCCAATAAGAGCCGTACGACTTTAAAAATTAGGATTATGACAAACTAATCAGAAGGAACTGAGTAGATGGAACCAAAATAAAGTGCTATTTTACGTAGCTAAAACCTCAATTCCAATGAAACGATATTTACAATCAATCTTCTTGCTTGGGATGCTTTTAATTTATGTTTCGTGTTGTAAAAAATCGAAGGAAGCAATTGACTCAAGAAAAGGTAAAACGCAAACCGAAACAATCTTAAATGATGATTGCGACCCGCTGGAACATGTTCAATTCATACCTTTCAATATAGACACCGATCATTATTTGGGACCTTCCGGGTTGACGTTGAAGGATGACACGTTGTTTTATCTCTCTGACAACCATCAGGCTATTTATTATTGGAAAATTGACCTAGACGCAAAAGAAATAGTACCAACTATTTATCCACCCACCCAAAATACCACTTACCCCCGCCCATCCGGCCGCAAAATTGAATATGAATCCTTGACAATTGATGGCCGTGGCAACTTTATTATAGGTACCGAAGATATAAGTCAGCCTATTATCAAAGTCGATAAAAAAGGGAGAGCTTCCAGTCATTTAGGTGGATCTAGTCTATCTGGATTATCATTTGCATCAAATGCACTTGTAGAAGCAATTTGTTTTTATCAGGATAAACTCTATCTAGGTATAGAGAGAGGTAAGAGGCGACTATTTAAAGTTAATCCTATAGACTATACTTTAGAAAAAATTATTTACTTTCCATTAGATAATACCCTTACCTGCACTACCAGTACTAAAGGAGAAAATGAAAACGACCTTACAGGTTTTGCGGTTTTCGACAATCGATTGTTTGGCATACTTCGAGCGGAAAGATTAATTGTTGAGATTTCTGAAAAAGAGGACAATCTGTTTTTTTCCAATCCAAAATCCTATCGAGGAGAAAGGATTTTTTCAGAAGTTGATACTTCCAAAACACCCAAAATTCCTGGCGGTTTAAATGGATATGGTAAAATTGAAGGAATAGCAATGGACAGCCAATACATTTATCTAATCGCTGATAATTGCGATGGAGCAAGGTGTTCAAAAGACTCGGGTAAAAGAGCAACAATATCAAATTCTAAAGAGCCCAAACTCTATATTTTCAAAAACCCATATTGATCTTAACAGGACGTTCTATTTCAACTTTGTAGCTTATGGTAACAAAGGTTATAATATCATTGGTGGAGATTGAAATATTTTTGATGTTATTCATTTTAACAATCAATAAAACCTATGAAAACAACAAAAGAACTACCATCATCTAAATTCCAGATTTTAATATTGCTTCTATTTATTCTTTCTTGCTGCAATCAAAAGGAATTAAGTCAAGTTTCACAACTACAAAAAGCAAATTTCAATTTTCAAATTCCTACTTATTTAGATACCGTGCCAGACGATTCCTTAAAATATTTTCTTGCTGTAGATTTTGCTTCAAAATTAGAAAATCTAGATAGAGAAGCACTAATTGATCTATCTGGATCAAAGAAGTTCTATCTCTATGCTTCTAATGATGCTGAACCTAATCAACGACTATTTTACATTGATGATTTTGCAAGCCCTAATATTTCATTTAAATTCTTAACCAAATCGAAATTTGAATGGGATGAGCTTATTGATAGAGCCACATATGACACAATTTTAACTCAAACAGCCCAGGTAAAAACTTCAAGTGGAGTAGAAACAAAATCTATACGATCAAATTGGCAACTTATTGACTCAACTATTTACAAACTCATGCATAGTCCAAAAGGAAAACCAAAGTTTGTTACTCCAAGTAAATTTGGATTAAACATTTCAACTTATAAATTAAAACTTAAAGATGGGCAAGCACTATTAAGAAAATGGGCAAAAGATAAAAATAGAGATAATAACAAATACTACAATCCCACCCTAAAAAATCTATTTAACGATCCACAAATCAATGGTGATTCTACAAAACTAATTAATAGGTTTTATGTGGACAGATTGTCCATCGCGGCTCAAGTTACTTATGGAGATAGTCTAGTAGCTACGGAAACGTACAAGTACGATAGCATACCGATACTCACCCAATTCAACGTCGGCAGGCTCTGCCCTCCAAAATGTCCTCCCACTGCTGAAATGTAGCCCCTTAAATCATCCTCAACTACCATGTCATATACAGATTATATATCTAACTATCAGATTATTATTTTCTTTGCTATGCTTATCTCTGTAGTTGGGGATGTAAAACATCATAGGAAGCTTAGAATTCTGAGCTACTTTTTGATATTCACAACCATTTTTGAATTAGGCATTGCCAATATTCAATGGTATCTCCAACATCGAAATCATGAAGCTTTTTTTATCAATGCCCACGGTTGTATACTTTTTTACTACCTCATTTTTAGAAAAGAGCACAATTCCAAATTATTAGAATGGTTAATGAAGCTTTGGATTATTATTTCACTTATATATGCCATAACCGTTGAAATCACAGATAAGACCATTCTTACTTACACTTTAGGATTGATACTTATAGCTGCCGTTATTTTATCCATGTTTAAGAAGTTAATCATAGCATCACCTTACAAAAACATTTGGAAAAACTACAAGTTCTGGCTCGGTGTGAGTATTTTATCATTCCTTGCTTGTTCGTTTCCACTGTTGGTTTTTTTGGACCTCTTGGTAATCAACGATTCCGTAGAGTTGGCATTTTTTGATTTGTTGACTGTGGGCAATGTTATATTGAGCATGGGGTATTTAATAAGTGCAATTATGCTATGGAAGCAGAGATGATTTATAAGATTATATTAGCATCATTCATTATGCCTTTGGCACTGGCGACCATTTTGATATGGTTTGTTTACAACTTTCAAAAGAGTAAAAGTGAATATGAAATAGATTTGCGAGAACGACAATTGAAAGAACAAAAACTCACTATTGATAATCAAATAGCCTTGCAACAACAACGGGACAGAATTGCTTCAGAAATGCATGATGATCTGGGTAGTGGACTCACTTCCATTCGTTTTGCCTGTCAGAAGTTAAGCCGAAATTCGAATAATGCAGAAGATAAAAAAACATATGAATTCATCTCATCACAAACACAGGAATTGGTTCAAAACATGAGTGAAATACTTTGGGCGCTCAACACGGAAAACGACGATCTTGAATCTTTTGTGGGATATATTCGTAAATACGCGCTAGAGTTCCTAAATACCAATTCCATTGAAAATGAATTCAACGTGAGAGGGCTGGTGAAAAAGACATCCATCACTGGTGAAGACAGAAGAAACATTATGCTTATTGTCAAAGAAGCCTTGCATAACATTGTGAAACATTCCAAAGCTAGCAAAGTATCAGTAGATGTCAATATGAATAGAAATGAGAATTTCAAAATAAAGATCAAGGATAATGGAATCGGGATTAATATGAATTTGGTTTCTCTAGGAATGGGAATTAATAATATGAAAAAAAGGGCCCAAAGTCTGGATGCTAAAATCACATTTAATGATAATAGCCCAAATGGAACTTACATTGAATTAGGCGTGGGTCTGGATAGATTAGAAAGTTCTATCCATCAAGATTCTTCTCTAAGGAATAAAATCTAAAGACTATTATGACTAACGACTCTATAAAAATAGCAATTATCGAGGACGATAAGACTGTGGCCACTGGCATTCAAAGCCTTATCAATGACACAATAGGTCTTGAGTGTAAACATCTCTATTTCACAGGTGAAGAGGCCATTACTTTTCTACCAAAAGTAAAGGTTGACATAGTACTCGCTGATATAGGATTGCCGGATATTTCAGGAATCGAAGCAATGAAGCAATTACGACTTGGTATGCCTCATACTTTATTCTGCATGTTTACCGTATTTGAAGATAATGTTAAAATTTTTGATAGTATTAAGGCCGGCGCAAAAGGATACATCCTTAAAAATTCTAACCCCGAGACAATAATCAATTCAATCTTTGAATTATCCAAAGGAGGATCTCCCATCAATCCATTAATCGCTCGCAAGATTATTCAGGAGTTTAACAATCCGGTCGATGATAAATTTAGAAAGTCTCCCTTTCCCCTTTCGCCTCGTGAAATAGAAATTCTTCAACTCCTTGAACAAGGAAAACTATACAAAGAAATCGCAACACAACTTGGTATTACCATAGGTACTGTAAAACAGCACGTGCATAGAATCTATGGGAAATTAGAAGTTAGCAATCGTACGGAAGCTCTCAATAAATTCAATAGATAGTAAGTCTTTGAGAACGAAATTTCGAGCCCCTATTCAAATCTCTGTAATAGTATGGATCAATTGATCAAAAAGTGAACTGCTTCACATTTGATCTGATTTGAAAAGTTGATTTTTGTAGTATTATTCTAAAAATATAAACATGAAAGCATACTTAATCACACTTTTTATACTCTCCACTTTTTCTATGCTTGAGGCACAGGAAATGGATTATAATTTGAAAGGAGGCTACATTGCCAAAGGATATGATGTGGTAAGCTATTTCTCCGGAACACCAGAAAAAGGCAATAAAGATTTTACGCACCAGTACAACGATATAAAATTCAAGTTTGTAAATCAAGCAAATTTAGATCGGTTCAAACAGGACCCCGAGCAATACATCCCCCAATACGGAGGCTGGTGTGCCTATGCCATGGGAGTAAATGGTGAAAAAGTAAAAATCAATCCCAAAACGTTCGAAATCACCGATGGCAAACTGTATCTATTTTATAATTCGTGGGGCAACAATACCCTGGAAAAATGGAACGAAGAAAACAAAGCGGAATTGAAAAAGAAAGCGGATGAGCATTGGAATGAAGTAAGATATACTAAAAAGTAATCATTAGAAGCCGTTGGGCAACCTAAAAAAACCGAACATAACGAAAGATAAAAAATGGTTGTTTATTTATTGATAGGTACTTTAACAGCAATACTTGGTGCCCTGCCATTGGGCACTACTAACGTTGCCGTTATTAATACGACCATAAAAGAAAATTTGCATGATGCTCTTAAAATTGTTTATCCTGCTGCCTTGGCTGAAGTTATTCTGGTCGTAATCGCAATTAATTTCAACAAAACGATAGAAAATTTTATCGGAATGAATCTTTGGGTGCAATATACCATTGCTTTCCTGGTTTTGGGTGTAGGCGTTGTTCTGTTACTAGGGCGAAAGGAATGCATAAAAGACGAAAATGGAGAATGCGTTCTTATCAAAAACAGGCTTAATATTTCCAAACCTATGCTGGGCCCTCGGTATCGCTGTCGCCCGCTTCCGGTTGTCCGTATTTGTCGCCGGTGCGCTCATTACCGGTGTCATGGTCGCTTTCTCAGGTATCATCGGATTTGTCGGGTTGATGGTGCCTCACGTCGCCC
>JBCCVV010000173.1:0-14633 GCA_039194925.1 Bacteroidota bacterium | reverse complement strand
TATCCAAAATTTACGAAACCTTTGTCCTCATCACAGCGAATAATCAATATCATACTTAGCTAACTAACTTTGCGAAACCTTTATGCACGTCTTAGAGAAAAGTCAAAATCATGCTCAGCTATCCAAAATTTACGAAACCTCTGTCCACATCACGGTTAATAATCAATATCATCCCTAGCTGTCTAAATTTACGAAACCTCTGTCCACATCGCGATCAAAAATGTCAACACCATACTGAGCTATCACTTTGTGCAACCTTTGTCCATATCACGGTCAAAAGTCAACAGTATGCCAAGCTATCCAATTTTGCGAAACCTTTGTCCACATCGAGGTTAATTTTCAACATCTTGCTTAGCTAAATAACTAACTTCTTAACGCAGAATTAAAATACTTCATTAAGGAAACACTTCATTCACTTCAAATGCAAGGTCAGGAAATAAGAACGAAGTAGTCATATCCCCTATGGAAAATTCTTTATTCAGACAATACGTCCCATCTTTCAAAACAAAATACTGAATACGCTTTTTACTGGAAACACAATCCAATATTCCTTAACACCTGACTCGTCATAAACCTCATATTTTTCCTATTCAGGCATGGACATACTGATATCAAAAGTAATTTCTACTGAAACATCTGGAGCCCCCAACATCCAAGTTCATCAAATTTAAAACAGTTAAAAAGTAATTGATATATCAGGCCTTACAACAGTTATAGATGCATGTTTTTCTTTTTATCAAGAGAAAGAACATCACCATAAAGACCATGATAAGCAATGCAATCCACAAGCTTTAAATAGTATCCAAAATTCAAAAAAGTAAGGAAAGAAGTAATTTAATAATTAATTTAATACAAACCACCTGTAAAAGCAAACTACCTCTCCAATCAATACTTTAATCTCTTTTGCTGAAAATGAAGGCAATCATCATACTATGTTACGCCTTTTCATCACTTCTGTAATTCGTTTATACCTTCCCTCCTGCACAATCCAAATATATATATAATTTATCGGAATTTCAACAAAACCCAATACATTTTTAGCGATTTATCTAAATACACTTCATCCAAAAGTTCCATCACAAAACCAAGAAAGCGTTGATATTAACCCCCATCATGTTTGAAGTCAAGAAGAACATTTCTCCTTTATTCAAGTGTAACTTCTAATCCCAAAGCATTAGATATTTAACTTCCAGATCTTGGTAAAACTTGTCATCCCGTTATTCTACAGGATTAGTCAATACCACGAGAATGTAAAATTAGGCCTATACAGAACAATCCAGCAGCTTTTGAGCAACTACAATAATTTTCAAGCGAATAACTGAAATTCAACCACTAAAATAAGATTGATTAAAAAATGTATCTTTCTGAGAATTAGAAATTGAATCTACACTACCATATACAATGGCAAATAAGAGAAAAATTGGACTTCCTCCAGGCACCTTGATCTATACCGGCGACAAAACAGAATTGCCGGTTAAGATTACATATACCGAGTACAATGAAGAAGATCATCATATTGAGATTTACGACAAAAACGAGCAACTTCCGGTACACGAATCCAACGAAGATTTTGTTCAATGGTATGATATCCGTGGTCTGCACGATCTGGATCTGATCCAGCAGATTTCAAAGGCCTTCGGTGTGCATAGTCTATATATGGAAGACATTGTAGATGTTAATAAACGTCCTTCTTATGAAGAGTATCAACACGGTCATTTTATATCCTTCAATTCTTTTGAATACAGCATTGAAGACAACAAGGTAAATACACAGACCATTTCACTATTTTTTGGTAAGGGATTCGTGCTTACTTTTCAAGAGCATGAAGACGATGCATTCAAGATTCTACGCGATAGAATTGCTTCCTCCAAAGGACGAATTCGTCAACGAGGGTCAGATTATCTTGCCTACTCTATTATAGATATGATCGTAGACCGCTATTATCATCTTATGGATCAAATTGAAGATAATCTTGAAGCATTGGAATTAAAAATAAGTGAAGATGCAAATTCCGTCGATAAAGGCGAATTGCACGAAACGAAAGTAAACCTGATCAAAATCCGAAAAACCGCAGCCCCGCTTAGAGAAGTAATTAACCAATTCATTCGATCCGAATCCGCACTCATTGATCCACGTACAGAATTATTCCTCCGTGATCTTTACGATCATACCCTTCAGATTGTAGAAAGTACCGACACTCTGCGGGATATGCTGGCAGGATTACAAGACCTCTACATTTCCGAGATTAGTCTCAAAATGAACAAGATCATGCAGTTCCTAACAATCGTTACTGCCATCTTCGTCCCCCTATCTTTTCTAACTGGGCTTTATGGGATGAATTTCGAAAACATTCCCGAACTAAAAGTCAGTTACGGTTATTTTATTCTATGGGCATTTATGTTACTCATCGTCCTGCTCATGTTGTGGTGGTTTCGAAAGCAGAAATGGCTGTAAACTACTTATTCGGAACCGCTGCTCCGATAAAAATGACGAGTCCATCACCACCCGGGTTTTCTCGTAAATCCACTTCTTGTGCAGGTTTCCAATTATTGATCGCCCAAAGATTGCCCACCTTATCAATCCGAGTACCCGTCATTCGCATCAACGGTTGAAAAGACTTCATCAATTTCGAAGGTTTTTTCTTATTCTTTCGGATTCTTGGCGTGTTTCCAAATAGAGGCATACCATTGGCCAAGGTAACCTCTGCCCCTCCGGTCGGAAGATTCAAAAACTTAGATTTTTTATCCTTTTCATTTTTAATGATGGTTACCCCAAAAGGACCTCCAAATCCTTTTGATCTCGTTTTGGAATTCTTTAATGTTTTTTCCTGTACAAAATTAGCCGAGTAAATAGTATCATCCCCATCAATAGTCACCCCCCATGGAGCATCAATATTTTTGGTAAAGTCACGTAAGTAATTCAGATCGTTGTCAAATTTCAATATTCGATTTGAAGCAATACCTCCTACGAAAACTTCACCTTTTGAATTTAAACACACCTGTCGGAACCCTTCACCACCAATTGTCTTCTGCTTCTTATTTTCATACTTGCTCTTCCAACTGGCCAACTTTATGATCTTATTATTCTCCAGCTTTAGCTTATAAATCGAGGATCGTATGCCCTTGGCTGCGTCACCAGAGTTCGTAGCAAAAACATTGTCATGCTCATCAACAATCAGATCAAAAGTCATACAGTGTGGACTTTCAAACTCAAAGCTCACAGCCCTTTTGGGATCCGCATCAATATATACCACAACCGCACTCTTTTCACCTTTGTATTGAAATACAGTATCCGAAGAGGGAGCTAATGGCGCCTGTGTCCCCCATGAAGACATCCAAAGATTTCCCTGACTGTCGAATTTCATTCCTTGAACTCTGGACAACTTATTCGTAAATCCATTGGATGGACTCAATAATTTACCTTGAGAAGATATTGCCGTGACACTTCCTTTTTGTGGATTGCATTGAACAGGGCCCCAACCATAATTTCCTAAATAGATCTTATCCTTTTTATTATTGACAGTCACACCAAAACCACCACCCAGCAAACCACCTCCAAATACAGGTGAAAAATCTGCAGGAGTACCATCCGAATTCAGCACTACACAAAATGAACAGGAATAAGATGTACCTTGTCGTGTATTATTTGTTATCCAAACACGATCATTTTTGTCAAAATCAATATATCCCGGTCCGGAAATCAAAAAGTTTTCCGCTCCCGAATGATTCACCTTAATGCTCAAAGACCAATGATCCGGTATGCGCTGTTGAGTTTTACGCAATTTTATCGTTCTAAGAGAAGGTTTGAATGTCTGTTCTTTCTCTTTGACCAGATTATAAATTTCTTCCGCATTATCAAAAGGTTCATGAGCCAAATTCAACAAAGCTTCTATATTCGATCGGGCTTCCATCTTTTTGTTTCCACATAGTCGAAGAAATGCCTCATAAATAAATTCATCTTCTTGACAATAATGTAATATCGTCGCCAGGCTATTAAACATAGGATAACTATTAGTTTCCAATCCATTGGGAGAAGATATGATCACCTTAGACAACTCTCCATCCTCATACACAAAATTATTTTTCATTCCCTGACAGATCTTAAATCTATCTCTGGACAACCCGATTTGAAGATCACCTTCTGGCGTAAAAGAAGCGAACTTATTAAAGCAATATAAAGCAGCAATCGTTGTATGCTCATTGATACAAACGCGCCCGGACGTAGCGGTGAAGGAAGCCACAAATTGATTATTCAGTTGAGCATTGACAGGACTCGCCACGATGTAAAAGTCCGTAAATCGATCAATCGGAAGTTTTACCCGAAAAGAAAACCGTCTTACTGTTTTTTCAACTAGCAATTTGGGATTGGATCGATAAACTCCAAAGATTTTGATTCTGAGTGATTTAGAGATTGGCTGAAGATCGTACGTAAAGCTGAAAAACTTTCCATTCATGATTAGGTATTTTACATTTTCCACAAAATACTAATATTTCCAAAACCCAACATCGGCATTCTAGCCAAGGATCATTTCAATATGTCGCTTCATATTTATTTAATGATTTGGTTATTTCCATTCGATCCTGGAATCGCTAATTCAAAGTCTTAAAACATACTCAGCCATTTCACAAAACATTATTCAAGTGACTATTACAGCTTTTAAAATCCATACTACGGTTATCCGTACCAAATATGCAAAAGTATCCTTCAAATCAGCAAAATACAGTTAATTATACGGACTCCAATCTTCACAATATCAATAAGTTGTATGTAATAAAAAAAACCACTACTATTGTAGGCAACAGCATTTTTTGCCATTACCCTATATTTCAAAAAAAAGTTGATTTGAGTACTTTTAACCAAAGTTCAAAAAAAATAAAACCAAGAATTCCAATAGTTATACTCAACGGCTTTCTGGGCTCCGGTAAGACAACTCTTTTCAGGAATCTACTTAATCAATCAAAAAAGAATGACATCACCGTTTCTGCGATTGTCAATGATATGAGTGAATTGGATGTGGACGGTGAATTGATAGGTAATACAGATATTGTTGAAAACAACAAACCTATTTTTCAATCCATACATTCATGTGTTCTAAGTAGTAAAGTAGGCATAAAGAAACTGGAAGAAGCTCTTGACAAATTATTATCCTATCAGCATCCAGAATTGATAATCATTGAGACTTCTGGAAGTTGTCATCCAATGCCTTTAATAGAATTTTTTAAAAATCAGAGGCACTTAAAACTTACGGGAGTTTTGGCGCTGGTGGATAGTGTTATGTTGGCACTAGACTATGATAATGGGAATCAGCTAATCCCTAAAATGCAGTCTAATTTGATGAATAAAAAACGAGACATGATCAATCTTTTGGTAGAACAAATCATGTTTTGTAGTCATCTGATCCTAACAAGACCAGATAAAGTCTCTGATGAAAGACTCATTGCAATCGCAAACTCTATTCAGCCTATCAATCCATTCGTTTCTATTTTGTCCATGCTTTTTGGAAACTTACCATTAGACAAACTGCTGACTATGCCTGAATATGATTATCATAGAGTAGCTCAGTTAATGACTGAGTTAAAGCCAACCATTGATGCCGAATCTCAAGGTGATCGACCCTATAACATGGCTACCAGAGTAATCAAAGACGACCGTCCCTTCCACCCTCAGCGACTTTGGGAAGTATGCCATAAATATCTTGATCAAAGGATTTATCGAAGCAAAGGATTCTTTTGGTTAGCAACCCGCGACAAATTATCTCTGCTTTGGAATCAAGCTGCAGGAAGTATTAACCTGGAATTAGTCGGTTATTGGAGGGCAGGAATTCTTGAAGACAGTGATAATGGCTTGCTGGAAATTGAAAAAGAAGGTCTTAATAAAATAATTGAAGAAGAGTTGGGACGATTTGGTGACCGTCATTGTCATATCACTGTAATCGGAGATAAAACTCAGGTAGATCGGTTTACACAAGCACTTAAGCTATGCTTTCTTACTGACTATGAAATAACTCAATGGAAGCATGGTCACAAATTTCCAGATCCTTGGCCAGAGTCATTCGTCCAAATCCAATAATAGAGAAATCAAATGATATAGAAGGAAGAGTCCTACGTAATCTACTACGAAACCTCAACTAAATACTTGGGAAGAAAAAATAAATTTTCAAATCACTTCATTATTAAAGAAGGGCTTTGTCTTTAATTTTTGATTCAGTCTAGGGCCAATGTATGTATTTATTGTTGCCTAATTAATCCACCTCACAACATCCTTATAAGAACGCCCAATCGGAATCCGCTGACCGTGTACATCCAAAGATTGAGAAGAATAAGAATTCACCGCCTTCAAATTGACCAGATACGAACGATGCACCCGTGCAAACTTATCTTCAGGAACCTTAGACTCAAACTCAGAAAGAGTCATCAAGCTTATCAGGCTTTTATCCGAAAGACGTATGCGAATGTGATTTTTGATCGCTTCTACACTCAATATATCATTGAAAAACACTTTGTGATATTCCCGATTCGCTTTAATAAAAAGATATCCCTCACTCGATTCTTCCACTACCGCACCTGAAGAAAGTCTCCGAATCTTTGAAATGGTCTGTAGAAATCGCTCAAGCGAGATAGGCTTCAAAAGGTAATCAACGACATCCAAATCGAACCCTTGAATAGCATAATCCCGATGAGCCGTAGTAAGTACTGTCAACGGTTTGTGCTTCAACATCTTAAGCATGGAAATTCCTGTCAACTTCGGCATCTGAATATCCAGAAACATCACATCCACTCGTGTTTTATCCAACGCATGAAATGCTTCGACTCCACTGTGATAGATACCAATTATATCGATATCATCCACCATCTCCAGGTGAGACTCGATTACCCGGGTTGCCATTTCTTCGTCATCAACAATAATACACTTCAATCGATTTGCCATATCTATTTTGCATCCAATTTTAAAGTCAATATGATCTTAAAATGATCTTCATCTGAGATGGTCAACGTATGCTTATCAGGATAAATCAATTCCAATCGTTTTTTTACATTTGAGAGCCCAATACCACTTTGAATGCGTTCGTCCATCTCGTCTTTAGAAAAACTATTGTCTACTTTAAACGTAAAAACACCATCCGCATATGCAATATCAATCGAGATTTTTGATACACCGTCTTCTTTTGCCGGACCATGTTTGAAAGCATTTTCTACAAAAGGAACCAAAAGCATTGGTGCAATTTCTACCGAATCAGGAATATCCGAGGCATTTACAATCAAATCCAACTTTCGATCATAACGGATTTTTTCCAATGCAATATAATTCTCAAGATTCTCCAATTCATCCTTTAACAAAACCGTATCCGAAGCACTATCGTATAACATATATCCCAACATTTCCGACAGCTTCACAATCGTATTTGGTGCCTGTTTATCCTTCGAAAGGACCATACCATACAGATTATTCAGTGTATTAAAAAGAAAGTGCGGTTGAATCTGACTTTTCAAATAATTGAGCTCTGCAGTAGTTTTTTCCTGACGAAGTTCATGCTCCACTTTTTCCTGATGTAAATACGTCTGAAAAAACTTGATGCACACTACAAGACTCGTAATGTAAACGAGCTCCAACGATTTATAAAAGAATTCTAAATTGAAATAAATCTCTCCTTTGAACTCCATAATGGGATACACCCGATACTTATAATCCAGATAGAGGATATAACCAAAAAACACCATTGAAGCCGAAGAAGAAAGAATGAAAGCCCAATACTTTTTCCTGTAAAGAAAACGTGGCATCAAAAAATAGGCTACCGTATATGCACAAGCTATTTTTACCGGCAAAACTGACAACTCAAATAGTAACCACGATTTGTAAGGAGTTGTCTCCTTTACCAGATAATTCAAATTGACGAAAAAGGCGCTCCATAATCCCCAATAAAGTACATGCCTTAGGATACGCTCAAATGTCCAGGAATCATATTTTTTAAGTGCATTCCACTTCATACTGCAATGGTAAACGGGAATTCGTTAAGAAAATGGTAAAAATGCCGAATAACATTAAATCGAGGACAAACTACAAGAATTCTATTTTTTTGTCACGAATTAGCCGTTACACTTACCCACGTTAACTCAAATAACTCCTTTATCCCTTTTCTACCGCTGCTTATCCCTATTCAAAAATCATCAGGAGCAAACCCTCTTTCTTTGCCTCTACGTTTCGATTCATCATCAAAAATAAATCAAATGAAAACTCTTTTACTCTTTCTATGTCTGCTCACTACAACTACTACCTTCGGACAATTCAATCTTTCCGGTAAAATACTGGACACCAATCATGAGCCACTGGAATTTGTAAATATCTTACTGCTCTCCGCTGAAGATGAAGAAATGGCCGCAGGCGAAATCACAAATAGCGATGGGCAATTTCTAATTGAAAATCTCGAACCAGGGAATTATACTCTTCAGGCCTCCTTTATTGGATTTGCCCCCTTGGAACAAGAAATAGTGCTCAACGCATCCACCGAATTGTCTCCGATCATACTAAAGACAATCGATAATATGCTCGATGAAGTCGCCATCACCGCCAAAAAACCTGTATTCGAACGTAAATCGGATCGAACCATCGTCAATGTGCAAAATGCAATAACTTCTGCCGGAAACGATGCCCTGCAAATCCTCGAAAGATCACCCGGTGTTCAGGTAGATCGTGCCAACAATGCATTGTCCCTCATGGGCAAAAATGGAGTTGTCGTTGCCATTAACGGAAAACGAAGCAGACTCGATCAACAAGCCCTGATACAAATGCTCGCCTCAACCCCATCCAGCAATATCAAATCAATCGAACTCATTACCAATCCACCAGCCAGTTATGACGCCCAGGGAGACGCCGGTGTCATCAATATCATTATGATCAAAAACGAAAATGATGGATTTAATGGTAACGTGAATTTATTCGCGGGCATGGCACGAAGAGCAAAGTTTGGAGGAGGTGCGAATTTCAATCTCAATCGTGGAAAGATAAACCTGTATGGCGACTTCTCTTCCAATAATGATTATGCCGATCATGACGTGACGATCATTCAGCAGATTCAATATGCCAATCAATTTATTGATACCGAACAAAACAATTTCCGACCCAACTATACCGGTAATCACTCCGGCAAACTTGGACTTGACTTACAAATTACAGATGGGATAGATTTCGGTTTTTTTGTTGCTGGATCAAAGCGGGATTGGAAATTGGATGCTGTTTCAACAACCGACTACAATACGTCTATTCAAGGGTTGGCCAGAGAAGAACTGACCAGCTTCGAGTCAAATGAAACCGACCATTATATGATAAGCAATCATCTCGGCATTGCGCTTACCGAACAAAGTAAGCTCTCCTTTGATTACGATTATTTGAACTACAAAATCTCAAACCCAACGGACTATCAACTACTGCAAAAAGATGTGGCGGGTAAGATGATGACAGAAAGCAATTTCTTATCCGACAAATACACCCCTTTTGATTTTCATGTACTCAAGGCAGATTATGAAAGCAAGATATGGGACAAATTCGATTTTCAGGCAGGTGCAAAACTGACGCTTTCCGATGTAAGCAACGATACCCGGCTCACCTATCTTCCCGGCAATATCAACGATCCCTTTTTTACAGATTTGATCGAAATGGACGAACAAATCCTGGCAGGATACACATCGCTTAAAGGATCACTTACCGAATCCATCAACTTTACCGCAGGCATTCGATACGAAGACTACAGAGTAGATCTGACCTCTTCAAAAGATGGTAATTTAATTGACCGAAATAGAGGTAGATTCTATCCTACAGTATCCATTAATCATCGCTTCACAGAGTCAAGATTCATTTCATTTTCGTACAACGAACGTGTGAATCGCCCCGGGTTTCAAGTCCTTGCTCCCGCATTTTATTTCTTTGATGTAAACACAGTCTTGGGTGGAAATGTAAAAGCTTTGCCCACAATCAGCAGGACATTGGGCGCCAATCTTAATTTGGGCACCTTATTCATTTCATTCTCTTATTCGGATGAGGACGATCCGATTTCGTGGGGACAACCCGAATTAAATGATGACACCAATATTTTGATTTTAGCACCGCAGAACACTCCCGACCGAGACGTCATGTCACTCACCATGAGCTTTCCTGTACAGATCACTTCTTTCTGGTCTACCCAATGGAATATGAATTTCTTCCATAGAAAAGAGACTGCCTATTTAGAAGGAAACATCGTAACAGACAAAAGTCTGGCTGCATTTGGCAATCTCACGCAAACCTTCACCTTACCTAGTAATTGGGAGGCCGAGTTTTCTACCCGCTGGAATTCTAGTTTCCAATTGGCATTGGCGAGTTTCAAACCAAGGATTTCCAGCAATATTGGGTTGCAAAAGAAATTTGCGAATGGTTCCAGACTATCTTTCAATTGGAACGACATCTTCAATCTGGGTTCCTTTTTCGGAGTAATCAATGATAATGCAGCTTCTGGTATTTATTACGACTTCAATTATGAAATGGAAGGCAATGTGGTACGAGTGGCCTACAACATACCCTTTGGAAACACTGGCTTGAAAGTTCGTAACAAACATACTTCCGGTTCTGCCGAAGAACAACAAAGAGCGCAGAATTGAATTTTGCACAGGGTTAATTATTTCGCTGTATTGCCTTGCAGAACGAACATTTAGGATCAATATGGTTCTTCGGAACGGTAAAGGGTTTATGGTGTAAGGTTTATGAAGTTTATGGGTTTATGGGTTTAAACCTTACACTATAAACCTATAAACCTATAAACCTATAAACCATAATAAACATCATGTGGCTTTGATGTAAGTAGACAGACCGCACCTTTTGGATGCGGTCTGTCATTTAGAATGAATGATACTTAATTATTTAGGCAAGAGTTTTATCCGTGATGCTCTTTACCTGTTTTAGTTAATGTCTAAATTTACTCCAAGGAATAAACTTCGTCCAGGGCTTAAAGCCCTTCTAGATCCACTTTGATGTGCTCCACCAATACCATTTGATTGATTTATAGATTGAGTATTGAGCACATTTCTTGTTCCCATAGTTACGTTTATTCTGTTTTTCCAGAAAGATTTAGACCAGGAGAAATCGATAAGATGATAATTTTCAATCGTACTTATCTCTAATGCACCATTGCTATCTACTCGATATCTAGGTTCACTTCCCACAAATCTGTGATTAATCAGTAGAGTTATTCCCAACGGTCTACTCGTATGAGAAAGGGTATTGTTGATATCAAAATTTCTTCCGTGCCTCGGAGCACTTTCCTCATCAAGGTTCGTAGCCCAATAACTTACGGATGCATTCGAACTGAAACTGAAATCGCGCATTCGAAATTGAACACTTGGTTGAAAACCATAAACATCGTACTCATCAATGTTTTCATACTGATATCTTAATGTTTCAAATTCAAATAATCCGATTCTATCTTCTATCGTGGTGTAGTATCCGTTAAGTGAGAATGTTAAACCTCTCATTATTTCGTATTCCAGAGTAGCTTGAATATCCAAAGAATTTTCTGGTCCCAAGTCTGGGTTACCAATAATGTAGTGGTTGATATCAATAAACTCCAAATGTAATTCTTTCAATGATGGACTGCGATATCCTTGAGCAATACTTGATCTTAGGGTCATTCGATCAGTCAAATTCAATTTTGTCTGAAATGTAGTCGTGAATGCATTATCATAAACGCTATGATAGGTATATCGATTGGACAGAGACAGCTGTATTCCTCTTATTCCTTCATATTTGATATCCGAATAAAATGCCGACTCCGTAAATTCTGCGAATAGGCTATCTTGCGCGCCTCTAACGAGAATTCGATCACCTTCACCTGATTCGCGAGTATATGTAAATCCTCCTCCAATAACCCAATTTTTAAATCCAGTAAAATTCAAACTAGCTCTACCAAATGTTTGATCAAAACGTATAGAATCAGATGTCTGCAAAAGTGTATCAAATGTCATGCTTTCGATATAATACCATTTATCGTCCCGCACGCGCTTGTAACTATTTCTTGCTATTAGCGCATTGATATAAAAGTTAGATCCTAACTTGCCTCTATAATCTATCGAAAAATCTTCTCTTTGAGTATCATAAAATTGATCAATGCCATACGGATTAAAAAGTGGACTTTTTATAGGGCCAAAATCGGTAACATTTTCAACATTTCTATCGTATTTAGCTACAATATGATTTTCTTCATCTAAGTTGAGACGTAGATAAGCCCCATAAGATTCCTGCGTTTTGGGATTAAAAGGATAGCGTGGAGAAAATACTGTTCTCCCTTCTTCGTTCACATCTCGATTTAATACCCTCATGCTATCTTCAGGAAATTCAGAATACTCAAACTTTCGACCGTGAACTCCTACATTAATTTTACCATGTTGATATCCAAGACTTGCAGCATGATTCCGCTGACCAATAGATTCAATCTGATTATCCAGAGAAAAACTCCACTGATTGGTTTGGCTTTTTTTCATTATCAGATTAATCACTCCTCCGGCTGCATTGTTGCCATAAAGATTTGATACTGGACCTTCTATAATCTCAATTTGCTCAACATTTTGTAATGACAGCTGAGATAAATCTATTCCTCCACCATTCCGACCAATTACGGGAACACCATCAACAAGAATAGCCACATTCCGTGAAGAGACACCCCTCATTCTTACAAAGGTTCCCAATATGGGATCTTCGTATAGACGAACAGCTGGAGAAAGTACTAATGCTTGTTCTAAAGTGACAGCCCCTATTTTTTCAATTGTCTCTCTTTTAATGGTAGAAATGCTATGCATGGCATTTTTGCTATGGGTTGGAGCATATTGTGCCGTTATAACGAAATCATCTAATTCAACGGAAAACGCAGCAGTATCTGTTTCTACTTGAGCGTTCACGGAAAACGAAAGAACAAGAAAAAAGAGGATTCTATACATAAACTTTAGCTTCTATTAAGGCCGATTGCAAAAGATAATGCAATTCTGCAATTTCCAAAGGAGAAAAACAGAAAATTGTTAGAGCCGTATTGGTAGAAAACTTAACGGTCCTGGAATTCTGATCAGGATCATCCTTAACTACAAAATGGCACTCCTCTATGTTGCGAAAAAACTTTAAATAGGACTCATAGCCGTGAATAAGCATAATATTGTTGTAGACCAATTTGTATTTATAACCGCAATTTGAGATAAAAACTTCGCCGTTGTTCGTTTTATAAAGACTTAATTGAAAACAATCGTCACACATATATCGTTTATTTAAAAAGGTGGGGAGTCCTCAACAGGCAGAGCGAGACTCCCCAAAAGCTCAATGAAAAAAACTCATCTAACTACAAGTTTTTGTATCTTAAGTTGTCCTTCTGCTTCGATAACTACATTATACATTCCAGTATTTAAGTCATCTATTGATATTCTATCGTTATTTTTTGCGTTTACTTTTTTCACCAATTGTCCAGTCAAAGTACGAAACTGTATCTGCATGTCTTTTTGTGAAGCATTTTCAATGCTTATAAAATCAGCAGCTGGATTTGGATATACCTTGATATTAGCATCTAAAGCAAATTCTTCATCGGTTGATACAGTAGTAATGAAGGTTTTTTGGAAAGTTGAATTCCCTGTAGACGATCCTTGGAAATCGAAAAATGTCACTTGATAAACATCTCCATTTGCCAATTTCACAAAATGAGTTCTGTCTTCCAAAATAAGCCATCCAACAGCAAAATCAAAAGCCTTCCAACTGTGACCTATGGTAATCAAATCCGTAGAATACTGATCAGAATAATCTGATTCCATAACCATAGTTGGGTCTACCTCTTCCACTCTTACTGCTTGAACACCAGGTCCTAATAAGACTCCAGTTACGTAATATTCAAGAATTACGTCAGGCCCTGCTGGCAAAGGAGTACTATAACGCTGAAAAACCAAATCATAGCTCGTTGGTACATCTACTGTACCTTCTGTATTAAATGAGTAATAAACTAACGCTCCTTCAGAATCTTCTTTTGAAATTGCAGTAGAGACTTCATTAGACCCATCAAGATTGGCATATCTAATGGAATATTCACTTCCTTCAAGTGCCATCACCTGAAATTTCATAAATGAGCCATCTCTAAGCTTGATTACGAATACAATAGAACCATTTACTGTATTTGTCATAGGATTATAAGCTCCCCATCCAAAGTCAAAAGGAGAACTTGGATCTTTCATAGAATTAAAAGCTCCTTCGGTCCAGACAAGATCGGGGTTATGCAATGCAACTTCATCAACAAATTCATCGGTATTGTTTATTGGGTCTGACCATTCATTTGTCGGTGCTAGGAAAACTTGCAATGGACTTGACATAAATGTGGTAGCTTCATTAATGAATACTCCAGCATCTTGGGCACCCGTAGAAAATGCAATATCCCATGCTTCATTTGCAACAGTTTCCACAGTTCCATCTTCATCTGCACTTTCGAAAGTATAATATGCTTGCTGAGAGTAAGCAGCTCCAACAGAGACTTGATCTACCCATCCTTGAGCAGTCATCGAAGCAGATATCGATATAGTTATTAGAAATAAAAAAACACGTGTAAAAATTCTTTTCATAACGATTAATCTTTGATATTTTTAAATTTT
>JBCCVV010000172.1:0-14712 GCA_039194925.1 Bacteroidota bacterium | reverse complement strand
TGGTTTGGAATGTGCTAAAACGTGTTTTTCATTTTTAAGTAGAAACAAACTTGAGCACTATGCTTTTTGCATACATCCATTTCTTTAAAACAATATTTACACGTAAAATATATTTCCATTAAAAAACTAATTTTGTCTTTCAGCAATAAACATATGAAATCATTAACCCTATTAGAAATTGGTCAATCGGTGTCATTTACCGAAGTGGCTAATCCATTACTAGAAGAAAATAGCTCTATAGTCAAGCTCTCTGCCTCTGCCTTAAATCATAGAGATGTCTGGATTACTAAAGGAATGTATCCTGGAATTAAAACGCCAATCATTTTAGGATCAGATGGAGCAGGAACAGTGGAAGGAAAAGATGTCATTATAAACCCGGGTATCAATTGGGGAGAGAATCAAGCCGTACAATCGGATCAATTTGAAGTATTGGGATTGCCAAGAAATGGTACCTTTGCAGAAGAGATTTGCATTGAAAACAAATATATCTTTCCTAAACCCGAACACTTATCTATCCACGAAGCGGCTGCCTTACCCTTAGCTGGTTTAACAGCGTATCGAGTGCTATTTGAACGCTGTCAAGTTCAACCCTCTGATAAAGTGTTGATCACTGGTGCGGGTGGAGGTGTTGCACTAATGGCAATTCAATTTGCGTTGGCCTTGGGATGTGAAGTGCATGTTACCAGCGGAAGCAATAAGAAAATTGAAAAGGCCATCGATTTAGGTGCGAAAAAAGGGTATAATTACAAAGAGGAGGAATGGTACAAAAGAGCAGATGGTCCTTTCGACGTGATCATTGATTCTGCAGGTGGAGATTCCTTCCAATATCTTGTCAGGCTATGTGCTCCCGGGGCAAGAATTGGTTTTTACGGCGCAACATTAGGTAAATATACCAACCTCAATCCGCAGATACTGTTTTGGAGGCAAGTGTCCATTTTGGGTTCTACAATGGGCAGTGATTTAGATTTTAAAGCAATGTTGGAATTTGTTGCCCATCATAAGATTCGACCCATAATTGATGAGGTGTTTCCTCTTGAAGATGGAGCAAAGGCATTTGCGAAAATGGAAGCTGGAATGCAATTTGGAAAGATCGTTTTAAAGCATTGAACTATGAAGAGAATTGCATTGATTTCGGATAATCATGGGTATGTTGGTGATGATGTATTAAAACATCTTGAAGGCAAAGATGAAATTTGGCATGCAGGAGATATAGGTAGTCTGGAATCGCTAGAACCGATTATTGAAAGAACAGATGTTTTTCGTGCAGTGTATGGTAATATTGATGTAGCAGAGACCCGAGAAATCTATCCTTTGAATCTAGTTTTTGAAACGGAAGGTTTAAAAGTATTGATGACGCACATTGGCGGCTATCCTGGAAGGTATAAGAAAAGGGTATTAGCCTTAATCAAAAAACACGGACCGGATCTTTACATTTGTGGCCACTCGCACATCTTGAAAGTCATTAGAGACAAAGAAAATGACTTGATTCATATGAATCCAGGTGCATATGGCCATCATGGCTTTCATAAAATCAGAACCCTATTGACATTTACAGTTGATCGGGGAAATATAGGTGATTTACAGGCGGTAGAGTTGGGCTTTCGCGGAAGAATTAAATAAGACTAACTGAAGATGAAAACTAAAAAATAGATATTAAAGAAATCAATTATACGTTATCTATTATTCTTTGTAAATTATCATTAGTATCATTGTGGTCGATTTTACAACCTGAACAACGAACAGATGAGCACATATAATGAACCGAATGGCCTAAATGATGTCGCCAAATTTCACGATACCTTTAGTCTTCCCATAGAGGAAAAACCAATCATTCCCGATTCAAAAAGGTGTGAGTTGAGAGTATCGCTTCTCCAGGAAGAGCTGAATGAATTGAAAGAGGCCATTGAAGACAATGATCTTGTCGAAGTAGCGGATGCATTGTGTGATTTGCAATACGTATTGAGTGGTGCGATTTTAGAGTTTGGTTTGGCTTCTGATTTTAAAACGCTTTTTGATGAAGTGCAGCGTTCCAATATGAGTAAGACATGCAAGACTAGGGAAGAGGCGCTGGCCACTCAAAAATACTATTTGGAGAATAAAGGCACTTCTTCGTTTATCGAGCAGAAAGACGGGGAATATCTGGTGTACAGAGAAGGAGATAAAAAGGTACTCAAATCAATTAAATATTCGCCGGCAGATCTGAAAAGCATCGTAAAAAAAGCAATCCAATAATTAGATAGTGTATTACGTAAGAGACATTTCATTGCAATTTGGAGATCGTATACTGATGAAGAATATCAGTTTTATGATCGGTAAAAAAGAACGTATTGGACTTATTGGTCGGAATGGTGCTGGGAAGTCTACCTTGCTTAAAATTATTGCAGATATCATTCGCCCCGATTCTGGTGGTGTGGAATTGCCAGCGAATACATCAATTGGCTATCTCAAGCAAGAATTCGAATTGGATGAAAGCCAGACCGTATTGTCTGAAACGATGAGTTGTTTTGAAGAAGCAAATAAGCTTAACGATGAATTGGAATCTCTTAATCACGAGATTGGGGGTAGAGAAGATTATGAAAGCAAGGAATATGCTGATCTAATCACTCGTATTTCTGAAATTTCAGCTCGAATGGAGCATTTTGACCTCACCACGCTGGAGTCGAATGCAGTCAAAGTATTGAAAGGTCTTGGGTTCAAGGACAATGAATTTCACAATCAAGTCAGCACATTGAGTGGGGGATGGAAGATGAGAATTGAGTTGGCGAAGTTATTACTTCGACAGCCGGACCTGCTCTTGCTGGATGAGCCTACGAATCATCTGGATATTGAGTCTATTATCTGGTTGGAAAATTACCTTATCAATTATGTGGGTATCGTTATCCTGATTTCTCACGATACTACATTTCTCAATAACATTACCAATCGAATATTGGAAATAGAACTGGGTCGACTCAATGATTTTAAAGGTACGTATAAAAAGTATGTTGTCGAAAAAGCTCAGATGCGCGAAATTCAGAAGAGCGCCTTCGAAAACCAACAAAAGGTGATTGCTCAAAAAGAACGAACCATCAATCGATTTATGGCTAAAGCGACCAAGACAAAGATGGCGCAATCCATGAAAAAACAGCTGGATAAAGTAGAGCGTATTGAAATTCTAGATGAGGATACCTCTAACATGAATATTCGTTTTGCCGAAGTTCCGAGATCCGGACGTGATATACTCACCGCAAAAAAAGTGTCAAAATCTTTTGGTGAAAAAAGGGTTTTGGACAACATCGATATTGTGATTGAAAGAGGAGATAGAGTAGCCTTTGTAGGACAAAACGGACAGGGAAAAACAACCCTCGCAAAAATTCTGATTGGAAACTTGGAAGCGACATCAGGGGATGTAATTCAAGGACATAATCTTCATGTATCCTACTACGCACAAAATCAATCTGAGCTTCTGGATATCAAAAAGACCGTGCTGGAAGTTATGGAAGATAAGGCGCCCGAGGAGTTGCGGTCAAAAGCCAGGACGATTCTTGGCAGTTTTATGTTTTCGGGAGAAGATGTAGATAAAAAAGTATCTGTCTTATCCGGAGGAGAGAGGGCACGACTTGCCATGGCGAGCTTGGTCATGCATCCGTGCAATGTTTTATTGCTGGATGAGCCCACAAACCATTTGGACATTCAGAGCAAGGACATTTTAAAAAACGCATTGAAAAATTATACGGGGACGTTGATTGTTGTCTCTCACGATCGGGATTTTCTATCGGACCTTACAGATAAGGTAATTGAGTTTAAGGATAGAAAACTGCACGAATATTTAGGCGATATCGAATATTATCTGGATAAACGCAAGCTTGAGGATATGCGTGCAGTAGAATTGCAAAAATCGAAGGAATCCAGGGCACAATCAGCTTCTGCAAAAACAAAAAGTGTAGAAACCTCAAAGCTTTCCCGAGAGGAAGAAAAAAAGATAAAGCGAAAGATTCAATATCTGGAACGAGATATGGAGAAATTGGAAGCGGCTTCCAAGGTGATTGAAGAAAAAATGGCGGATCCTGCTTTTTACAAAGATCCTGATTTTAATAAGGAAAATGACGCATACTTAAAAATGCAAAAGGAGTTGAATGAGAAAATGGAAGAGTGGGAGGAATTGGTGGAGAAGTTGTGAGTTGAAGACTAATTTTTTTCTAGCTATCCAGCTCTTGAGATGAAGATGCTTCAAAACTGAACTTATTTGAATATACCTCGAACAACGTTATCGCATAAGCACCACATCACCAATCAACTCTTTTTTCTCTCCGCTGGAAAGAGTATAAGAAAGGTGATATATGTAAACTCCAATGGCTGCCATGCGAGAGTTTATGAACCCATTCCAGGTTACGGAATCTTTTCCTTTGGAATTGTGAACGAGATTACCCCAGCGATCATAAATATTAACCTCAATATTGGAAAACGAACGGTGGGATATTTCCCATACATCATTGTTAGAATCCTCATTGGGAGAAAAAATATTAGGGATATGCAAAGCAATATTTTGTTCTGGTACCACCAAAGTGAATTGCTCTGTATATATGCATCCGCTAATGTGCTCCAGGGTAAGAAATACCTCGCTGTCTTCTAATGCATAAATCTCTACCGAAAGACAACTATCACAGTTTACCTGGGCAGAAGTATTCCACAAAACGGACCATACAGAGGAATCCAATTCCAAACTTATTTCCAATACATTATCTTCCAAATATACTATGCCATTAGGAATGGTAATCGAGTTAAAATCCGGTACTGGAGAAAGAGTTGTAAATAATGTAGTATTGCAGTAACCTTGATAATTAAGGTCCACTGATATTTGGCCTTCTTCAAAGTATTCTGTAGTTGAGTGGGTGTCTCCATTGTTCCAAAGAATACCCCACTCATCCGAAACTTCAACCGTCGCATAGTAAACTTCATTTTCGCAGTCTATTTCGGTAATTATTTCAAGAGGTAGATCTTCAAAACTGATTAGATAGGTATGAATCGTATCGCATTCATTTTCACCCGGAATAAGAAGGAGTACAGTATCGGGTTGGGTGATAGTCTGTGATCCCAATTGTAAGGTGTCTTCAGGGCAAATACTAAGATACGTAGCCATGTAAGTAGGAGCACTTGGTACAACATTCGAATTCTTTATGATTATGCATCCATTCTCCATTAATGTGTCTGTATAAATCCCAGGCTCTGAAATATTATTTCCATTAATTTGTAAGGTGTCTCCATCACATAATGAAAAATCTTCATATTCAATGTCTGGAGGCACAACGTCAAGATGATATTCTACAATACTGTCACAACCTTCTTCAGAGGACAGATCAAATACATAAACATCACTCTCAAACAGCCAGACTCCATTTATAAAAATGCTGTCCCCTTCGCACAATTCGCTGTAGATCTCAGTTATGTAATTTGGATGTACGGTTAAGTCCAAATATATCAAACTATCACACCCATTTTCCGTGGTTAAGGGTATCGTATCCATTGCACTGTCAGAGTAAATAAATTCTCCAATACTGTAAAAGCCACCTTCGCACATTGAAATTACCTGATTTGTAAAAATAGGATCGCTTTGAAGTATGGTAAACTCAATCATACTATCGCACCCTGTGGGCATGTGAATAAAATCAATATAACTACCTGCCTCAAAATAGAGATTACCATTCACTTCGATCGATGTGCCAGGACATATAGTTGTGTCAAAGCTAGAATAGGGTGCAGGATCCAAAGAGAGTTGAATCCATATTACACTGTCACAACTTTCATCTGTTGAAGGGTTAATATAAAAAGAATCACTTGCGAAGTACCATTCTTGAAAGAGTTGGATTGAATCTCCTGGACATATCGAAAAATCAAGTGTATCAATAGGTGGAATGCTTTCGATTAAAATGGTGTCTCGACTATTGTTGGCGCAATAATCAGAAGCGTTAATAGAATACATACCGGGTTCCGTAACCACAAGAACGGAATCCTCGGACCCATTGCTCCAACGGTAACGTGAGAATTCAATGTGAGTAGAGAGCACAATACTATCTCCAGGACATAACTTTTGATCAGGCCCTAGAGTCTCAGTTAAGAAATTAGTGGGTTGTTCCCAGTACAAAAGGCTATCTATATTATTGGAATAGTTACTTTCAATATTTTCATCGTCAGGAATTTTAATGGTTTCCATCGAATTGCCACTTGCATTGATAGCCAGGTATAAGGGGTCTACGATTACATCTGTATTGATGGTATAGCATATTAAATTTGAAGAGCTGTCTTTCGGGATAGTTAGATTAAGAGTGTATTGCTCTATAATTTCGTTAGGCCACGGATGAAAGCCATAAATGATCAAATTTAACACACCGTCAAAATCACTTTCGGTACTGATATTTTGAATTGTAAAACAAACATGAATGTCCCATTTTTCTTCCAGACAATGGACAGAAATAATACTTGGAACCAAATCTGGTTTTGGATTTTCAGGGCATCCATTTTCTAGGGCAAAAACATCTGAAATAAAAACAACCGATAGTATGGCAATAATTAATCCTTTCATTTATTTCAAAATTTGATGCTATAATTGTTTTATCAATAGTGTACGTAGACTATTGCGCGTGAAGAAATAAGAAAGGGGACGTCGAATAATTCTGCATGTTCCAGAACAGAAAGATTGTATCACATCTCTTTCTAGGAAGAAAATTAAAAATAAAACATTCGAAAAAAAACTAAAGCTATTTACGATTGCTCATCCTTGGGTGATACATCGGGATTATTCTAGAATAAAAATCGGAATTAGTAACCTTTAAACATGAATACTACGGTATTGTCTAGTGGTTTTCGCGTATAAATAGTATGTTAATCGCGCATTAAGATGTATTTAGGTTATTAATACGGAAAAAAGCCCAATCTGTACTATTGAATAGGGTGATCAGATAATTTAATAAAGATCGCTGTTAAATGATGTGTGGTAAATAGAAAAGAAACCACTTTACAGAAAAAATCAAAAGAGATATTGCATTCTCGTTGTACTTCCTCGTTTGTATTCTTGGATAAATAGATTTTCTATCTATATTAGGATTTCCAAAACACAACTACTTTCTACATGGATGAGATTTTAAATGATCCGCAATTCATCAAATTACTCCAGTCCCATTCCGGTAAGTTTGGAGAAGATCTTGAACGGGTCAAATCTGAAGCTAAATCTTATCTGAAAGAATTATACACAAAGCAACAACCCATCCTGCTGGCGATTGCCACACAAATTTCTGAATATATACTGAGCAGAGGTTATGAGCGCACAATAGATACCAACCCTGAAGAAGTAAAAGCCCTGGCCAAGATTATGCGACGACATCCTGTAGCCTTTGTGATGACGCACAAAACATACATCGATATGATGGTGCTGGGTGTGGCATTGGCAAGACATGGATTACCCATCCCTTATATATTCGGTGGGATTAATATGAGCTTTTTTGGATTAGGAGAGGTAGGCCGAAAATCAGGAGTAATATTCATTCGGCGGTCCTTTAGAGAAAATCACTTGTACAAATTGGTACTTCGATTTTTCATATCCAAACTCGTAGACGATAAGCAAAACTTCATGTGGGCGATAGAAGGTACCCGATCTCGAACGGGTAAAATCGTGTGGCCCAAGATGGGAATCCTTAAGTATATTGTTGAAGCAGACGAGCATTCGAGCAATGAGGTGAAATATGTTCCAGTATCTATCGTATATGATATGATTCCCGATGTCGAACAAATGGTGAAGGAAGGCCGAGGTTTTGGAAAAAGCCAGGAAAGCTTTATGTGGTTTGTAGACTACATCCGTAAAATGGGAGATGATTTTGGTAAGATTAGTATTCGTTTTTCTGATCCGGTCGATCTCGTTAATTCTTCACAAGAAGATGCGCTTTTGCCTTCGCCCGTTTCTTCTCCACAGCTGCCCAAGTTTGCGTTCAATTTGGTTCATCATATCAATCGAGTTACACCGGTTACTACGGGTTCATTGATCTGTATGGCTCTCTTGAGTCAGTTTGCCTTGAATAAAAAGGAGTTGGAAGCCGCCGTTGCAGAACTGATGCACATAGTAGAGTGTCATAAAAAGGATGCATTGGTCGAAAGAGGAAAATCGTTGGGGCAGAGCGTACAAGATGCCATCAACCGATTCATAAAAATGCGTTTGGTAAAAAAGATAGGCTCAGGGGTCAAAGCTAAATATGCTATTGTTCCTGAAAATTATCTCAACGCAAAATATTACGCCAATATGAGTGTGCATTACCTCTATCATATGGCGTTTATTGAATTGGCCCTTACTAAACTCAAACGATCTATTGCCGATAATCGAATGAAAGTTTTTTGGCAGGAGATCATGAAACTGAGAGATCAATTCAAATTTGAATACTTCTATTCGACTCGACTTGAATTTACCGATGAGATCGAAGAAAATCTGGAATATCTGAATCCGGAGTGGCACAATGTATTGAAATCCAAGAGAGGAAATCCATTGTCATTGATCAAGGGTAGGAGGGTCCTCTTTTCGCAAACCGTATTGTCTACTTACATTGAGGCCTATAAAATAGTTGCGGAGTGTCTTTACGCCATGGATAGGAAATCCTCCTTGAAAGAAGAAGATATACTGGATGAATGTCTCTTTTTAGGAGAAGAAATGCATTGGCTGGGAAAAATACACCGATTAGATTCAGTTTCCAAACCATTTATTATTAATGGCATCCGATTCGCCAGAAACAAAGGACTTTTTGCTGAAGAATCAGGGATTGATAGGAAAGAAGTTAAAAAATGGATTTCCTATCTCAACGATTTGTCGAGACGAATCAATGCACTTAAAGCTTTCCGCGATACTACAAGAGTTAAAAAATTAAAACAGGTCGAGGTAGAGCGATTCATTATCCCTGGATCAAAAACAGAGACGGTGACATCTCCCGTGATGGAAGGAGAAAGAGGACCTCATATTGGCGCCTTCTTTGATTTGGACCGTACCTTGATCAAAGGTTTTTCGGCCAAAGAATTCTTTCAGGAACGCCTATTCAGCGGAAAAATGACGCGTAAGGAAATCATTGCCCAGTTCAATGGCTTGATTGTCTATGCTATGGGAAATAAAAACTTCGCAGGTTTGGCGGCTATAGGTGCCCAAGGAGTAACTGGTGTGTCGGAAGAAGTATTTCTCAAAGTTGGGGAAGAGGTTTATCTGAAGCATTTGGCGCATGAGATTTATCCAGAATCAAGAGCATTGGTAGACGCACATTTGGCTATGGGACATACCGTGGCGATTATTTCTGCTGCTACTCCGTACCAGGTCAACCCTATTGCCCGTGACTTGGGAATTGACCACATCATGTGTACTCGAATGGAAGTCAAGGAGGGTAAGTTCACAGGAGCCATTATAGAGCCAGCGTGTTGGGGAGAAGGAAAAGCAAAAGCAGCATTGGATTTGGCGGAAAGATTTAAGCTAGACCTTTCGAAAAGTCATTTTTATACAGACAGTGCAGAAGATTTGCCTTTGCTGGAAATCGTGGGTCATCCGCATCCAATCAATCCTGATGAGGAGTTATCCAAAGTTGCTTACGATAATGATTGGGACATTGTTCGATTTAACGACGAAGCAAGACCGGGCATCGCGAATGTGGTAAGGACTGCGCTTACGGCTAGTACACTTATTCCTGCCGTATTAATGGGCCTTTACACTGGCGCCACCCATATGTCTCAGAGAGATGGAATTAATTCTATGATGTCGGCAATAGGAGATATAGGTACAGCTCTTGCAGGGATCAAATTGGTCATCAAAGGGAAAGAGAATCTTTGGAATAACAGACCAGCTGTATTTATCTTTAATCATCAGAGTAACGTGGATCTTTTGATCATGTGCAAGCTGATCCGTAAAGATTCAGTAGCTCTCGCGAAAAAAGAACTAAAGTACACACCAATCGGGCCAGTGCTTCAAGCTGCCGGAGTTATTTTTCTGGATCGTTCGAATAGTAAAAAAGCAATTGATGCCATGAAACCTGCCGTTGAGGCATTGAAAAATGGTACGTCTGTTGGGATCGCTCCAGAAGGTACCAGAAGTAAAGATTATAACCTGGGACCATTTAAAAAAGGAGCGTTTCATTTGGCTATGCAGGCAGGCGTCCCCATTGTACCGGTGATCATTAAGAATGCGCACGATGTAATGCCGAAAGGATCGAATCTAATCAAGCCGTCAATCGTAGAAGTTGTTGTACTGCCAGCTGTTAAGACAAATCGCTGGAAAAAGGAAACATTGAATAAGCATATCAAGTCGATCAGGGATCGGTACCTACACGAATTAGATCAGGATTAAAGCTTTTGTAAAACGGCAAGTACATTTTTCGCCAAGACCTCATTACCCGTAAGCACAAGGCGTCCTTGTACCAACGCCGAATCGTAATCCAGCGCACCACTTTCTATCTTTTTTAAATGCACATCCTGGATTGTAAATGAGGTATCAAATTTCTTTGACCTTACTTTACGGATAGTAGGTGTCTTAGCGTCAAGATTTAATAAATAATCTACAGGTTCAGGACCTTTAATGAGAAATTGTACTTTGCCTTTCAACCCTTCAAATGCTTTAGGTTTTTCTTTTAACTTTCTTCGCAGTATCGTAAAATAACTATTGGTTTTGCGACTGCTGGCATTAGCCTTTTCTTTGGTTTTTTTGGATACGCTTTTATCATACTCCAGGACACATTTCTCCAATTCATTGGCTGCGTCAAGAATATAATTGGAAAATGCTGTAGAATCCGGCATGGAATACTTATCCGTAGTTGGACTGATGGTTATTTCATCGCCGTAACTTAAAATGGTAATGATCAAACCCATTCCATCGATTATGGGAGCCATACCCATAATATGTAGCAATTTATGTCCATGCAGATAAATAGGAATCTGTGGTCCTGGCACATTGGTAATTACTACATTAAATACGGGTTTGTGGATCTTGGCTAAATGAAAACGAGAATATAGTCTCGCTGCCTGATTCGCTACGCCAAAAGGTACTGACTCGGCTAAGTTGGAAAGAGTCTTTGCCCCTGTAGCACCTTGATAAGTTTTGCCCTTAATGGTATTTTCGTAGATTTTTTCCAGGCGTTCGATCGGATCTTCAATGTCTGTTGCCAATTGGACCAGCATGGCGGAAAGCTCATTGCCGTCTATGCTTCCCTTTTTCTCTCTTGTAGATATAGGTACCATAGCCACCAATGGTTTTTTCGGAAGCTTTTTCTTTTCTTTTAGGTAGCGTCGTAAAGCTCCTGCACAGATTGCCAACAAGACATCGTTCACAGTGGTACCCATGATGTTTTTAAGTCGCTTTACCCGTGTCAGTGAAATGATTGAGGTATTCCATTTTCGCTCAGCCGAAATAATTCCATTCAGCGGAGTTTTTGGTGCAGTAAAAGGAGCTGTGGGTAAGTCCAGATGTTGAGCTCTTGTCACAAACCCTGCCTTGATCGTTGCTTCGACGGATTCTTTGATCAGTCGCGGAAACTTCAATGGATCTTTGGCGAATCCCATCCCACTTTTTAGCATCAGGCTTATTTCATTGGGCAGTGGCTTGGGTTTGTAAGGTCTGGGTTCTGGAATTTCTTTTGTTTCAGGGCTAAAATCAAATAATATGGCCAATAATCCTGCACCTCCCATACCGTCAATCGCAACGTGATGCACCTTCGAAATAATGGCTACAGATCCCGGTTTGACTTGAGATAGGTTGTCCAGACCTTCCACAAAAGTAAAAGACCAGAGTGGTCGCGACTGATCCAATGGTTCGCTGAATTCTCGGGAAGCCATACGTCTCAACTTTTTCCAATCACCCGGTTTAGGAAGAGCCACATGTTTGATATGCATGTCAATGTTAAAATCCGGATCGTCAACCCAATACGGATGATCAACACTGAATGGTACGTACATAAGTCTCCTTCTAAACTTCGGAATAAGATGAAGACGAGACATGATAAGTGCTCTGAAATCTTTATAGCTTAAAGAACCTTCGATTATAGCGACACTACCTACGTTCATCGGGCTGGTCGGAGTTTCTGCATATAAAAATGTAGCATCCATTCCCGAGATAGACTTCACGTTGGGGAGATTAAGTTGAGATATTAATTTATGGATCAATTCGATGTAATTTTAGATTATGAAGCAATTTAAGAAACTCACTCCACAAAACGGTTGAAGTAATTTAAAAACGTATTTTAAATCGCTTTATGGCTCGATTCTGGGGCAAGAGATAAGTTGTTGAGCTCAGCATGATGTCGACTTTTGAACCACAAGGTGCGCAATGAATACAAAGCAGCCGCAAAGATTTTTAAAGGTTAAAATTATATCGCCTCTTGTTTAAAGGAAGGGTAGAAAAGTAACTCTTGTAAATTCCCGTCGGGCTTAAAATGAGTCCAATTGTCATCGTCGTATTGTAGTCGATCTGCGATGATCCATAAGATGCTGGGATTGACACCCATTCCGAGGTGGCTTCCGCGAACTTGAATGTTTTGATGAATGGCCGTTTCGATTTGTTCCATGCACAGTTGCCAGGGGACAATTCCATCTTCTTTTGAGTAAATGGCAGTAGTGGGGACCGGTGCGGGCATTGGAATGTCAGCCAGTAAATCCGGGCAAATTCCATCCGTGCCTTTTCCTTTGGTAATTAGATTATGCACCCAATGCGCATTATTGGGCTTGGTGATGCCTTTGAATGGTGAACCTAAAGTAATGACCTGACGCACCAGGTGCGGTCTGGCTTTTGCAATTTGACGAGCAAAAACACCGCCGAGGCTCCATCCCACAATACTAACTTTTTGATCGTATTTCACATGCAGGTTTTCAATTCGCTCAATCAAAAGATCCAAATTGCTCACATCAGCAAGATTTCTTCCTGGGCCCCAGCCATAGACTTGGTAACCCAAATTGTATACAAATTGTCTTAATGGAACCGTCGATTTATCAGTGGCCAGAAATCCGGGTAGAAAAATCACAGGGTGACCGTCTCCAGACTTAGGTAGCCTGCTTAGTAGCTTGTAAGGATAAAATATGCCTAACTCGACCAAGGCCCTTGAAAATTCAGTTAAACTCCAAACCTTCGATGGCTTTTTAATCTTGCCATTCATTGCACTCATACCGCGATTTACTAAATTATCTTTAAATTATTACCAACTAAAACATATATTTTTTTCTAAAGTTCAAGGTATTGTTTTATTTAATGTTTATTTGACAAAAATATATTTTGAAAATAGTAAATTATGAGTTGAGACTCAAGGACTTTTGATTTATCTCTACTTGCTGTGAAAGTTTCCCGAAACAAAAAAGGCCAGAATCGATATGATTCTGACCTTTTTGCATAAGAGCCGCCCATGGGATTGAGCATAACCCACTTTAATACTAACTAACTATTTTGTAATTGCAACTGCTCTCTTTTTACCTTTCTTGATCTGCTTTTTCAATGCTTCTAATGCATCGAAGACCAAGTCTTGCTGTTTTGCAGCTACTTTAATTCCACCTTGGATTGCTTTTTCACCTACCAACTGCCAATCCTCGGTTCTTTCCAGAGTGCTATCCAATACTTCCTCGGTGGTGTCAAGAATGAATTTGTTAACACTCTTCACTGTATTTCTAACTTCTTTAAGTGTGAAGGCACTTTTATTTTTTGCTTTTTTATTAGCCATGATTTCTAGTTTTTAATTTTTGGTAATTAATACGTTCAGTTCAAGGATTATTTGGCGATCGCTTTCGCAGCTTCAATCCATTTGTTCGTATCAAAAGTTTTATATCTGTTCCCTGCTTTTACTGCAATCACTTTCAATGCAGTTGGAGTAGCATTCTTAAGATCTTCAAGCGTTTTGATGCCGTTATCGGTCATTATATTGGCTAGGCTCGTTCCGATTCCTTTAATTTTAGTCAATTCTGATGGTGCCGCTGTTACTTTTGCTGCAACTGCTTTTTTAGTGGTCGCTTTTACTGTAGCAGTTTTGGTTGTGGCAGTTTTAGCTGGGGCAGATTTTTTTGCTGCTTTAGCGATTGCTGAAGCTTTGGCCTGAACTTTCTTGGTGGCAGCAGCTTTTGTTTTTCCAGCAACTTTCTTTACTCTGGCCGTAGCTTTCTTAGTTTTTGCTCCAACAGTCTTTTCAACTTTTGAGATGTTCAATTTTTCACTGATTTCTCCAATTTTTTCCTCTACATCACTCTTAGCTTTCCCTACGATTTCCTTAGCATCATCGATCATTTCTTCAACTGTAGGAATATCTTTGATTTTGTCTTCGATTGTGTTAGTGAGTTTGTTGTACTGCTTTGTAAGACCAAATAATTTCAAGGCTCTTTTTCCACCTTTTTCAGCTTGGTTTTTGATTGCCTCTACCGTGTCAAAAGTGATTTCGATTTGCTTTTCCAAGATCGGTTCGCTCTTTTTGATCACTTTCCCGGTGATTCTCTGCATTCTTGTCAAAGTTGCTACTGTCTCATCGATAAATAGGTGAGAAGTGTTTAATAACTCTTTGTGTACCGTTGCAGATACTTTTTTGATTGCTTCTTTATTCTTATTCATAGTTGAAATGTTTGAATCTTTTGTAGCCATTATATTCTGATTTTAGATTATCAATTTTGAATTATACCACAAATGGATCGCACTTGCAAGCCTCCTCCAGTCAATCGTAGCAGTAAACCTGATAACCATGATTACACAAATCTGGCTCCTCC
>JBCCVV010000171.1:0-14757 GCA_039194925.1 Bacteroidota bacterium | reverse complement strand
TCGGGACTGTAAATAATTTTGTGTTTCGGTTGAGGCAGGATACGAGTTTTCCACATTTCAATACTTCCAAAAATCCCCTCCAAGGATTTTTTAGGAGTGTTGGAATGTGAGTAAACTTGACCTTTACTTGAGAAGATTTTGTTTCATAGTATAACTTTGTATTATGAAAGAAAAATCAGAAGATTTATTAAACCAACTTATCAATCAAATTTCCAGTAAAGAAGAACTGGATAAACTCAAAGAATCATTATTTAAACGAGGAGTGGAGTCGTTGCTAAAAGCAGAGATGAATGGGCATTTAGGTTATCCTTCCCGAAGCAAGCCCGTTGCAGATAACCAGCGCAATGGATATTCTAAAAAGACTTTAAAAACCTCAGAAGGAGATGTAACCATTAATGTTCCCAGAGATCGTAATGGCACCTTTGATCCCGTTACTGTTCCTAAGCACAAGACAATGTCTGAAACGATCGAAGACTCTATGATCAGTCTTTATGCCAAAGGAATGAGTAATGCGGATATCGTTCAGTTTATCGAAGAAACTTATGGTGTTCAATATTCCACTTCTCAAGTTTCTCTGATCACCAACACGTTGTTAGAAGATATCAAAGAATGGCAACAACGGCCATTAGATGATCAATACGCAGTACTCTGGATAGATGCTATCCATTATAAGATCCGTCATGAAGGAAAGGTAATTACCAAGGCTTGCATGGTAGCTCTGGGTATTGGCATTGACGGTCGTCAAGATATTCTAGGACTCTATATTGTACAGCGAGAAACAGCAGCTACCTGGATGGGTATATTTAATGATTTGAAGCACCGTGGCGTACAGGATATTTTGTTCCTATGCTCTGATAATTTGACGGGGTTACAAAATGCAGTCAAAGGAGCTTTTCCTAATAGCACCCACCAAATCTGCATTGTTCATCAAATTCGTAATTCGCTCAAATATGTAAACTACAAGGATCGAAAAAAGATGATCCACTACATTAAATCGATCTATCAAGCAGGTGATGAGAAAGCGGCCCTTGAAGCATTTAATGAATTTAAACAGGAATTTGCACACCAATATGCTCATGCGGTCAAATCTTGGGAAGAAAACTGGGATGCCTTAACGGCATTCTTGGACTATCCTCAAGAAATCAGAAAATTGATTTATACTACAAACATTATAGAGAGCTTCAATGCTAGCCTTAGGAAACATACCAAAAACAAAAAGGTATTTCCAAATGATGATTCGGCATTGAAATCCATATATTTAGCTGCTCAAAATATCAGATCCAAATGGAAAAAGGCGCGTTTTAATTGGACAACAATCTATAATCAATTGTATATTTATTTTGAAGACAGAATTATTTCTTAACCCACTATGAAACTAATTCTTCTCAAACACAAAATTTTGGATAGTCTCCAAAAATCTTAACCAGACTCTCAACATAGAAAGAAAACATACTACCTATCATTTAATTCACTTTTTACCTCTAAATATCTATTCCACTGCTTTTCAGAATAACTGGGAGTCCAGTTATAAATAAACTCTGCCAGATTGTCTTCGTTAAATCTTATTTCAACTAGATTTCTTTTGGGTCTTTGTTTCCACATACGTTTTTCTGTTAGATAAAGCCAGTTTTGGCCTTTCTCCCTAGCAAACATATTCGCTCCTTTATTTAGGTTATTCGCACTATTAGGAAAGATTTTTTCTATGTCCGAGAGTGTAGTTTTATTTGATAATTGTATTGAACTCAAATTAAGAGTTGATACCGTATTTTTGAAATCTATTGAATTTATAAATATGGTATCATTAATTTTTTTGAACTTAATACCCGGGAATTGTTCAAACTCCAAACAATCATAAAAAACGAAACCTTGTTTATACGCAAGACCTATATTTGAACACGAATCTCTTAATTTAACTGGACTACCATATTCTGAAATAAAGCTTTTAAAAGGACTGATTAACGGAACTCCATCGACATTTGCACCTGATAACTCTATATTTTCTATAGAATTTTTAGATGTATTAGCTGTGGAATGTTGGCTATCCGTTCCACAGCTAGTATATAAACAAACTGTAATTGCTGTAACTATAAAATAAATCAAGAAATTTTTGTTAGCAATTAAGGCCATTTTTTTACCACTCATTATTCACAATCAGGATTAACAAAATCTAAGAAATTGGAAGAACAACCACCAACAAGACTCATTTGTAAAATAGGCATATCATCTGATTTAGTTGAATTCCACTTCCAAAAGTTTAATGGTGGATCATCACTCGTTTGTCCATTTGGACCTCCAGGGTAGGTTTCCATTATATACCCTCCCCATGTAAAATCCAATAATAGCTTGACAGGACAACCTTCAAAAGTGACATTTGAAGCAAAATCTGTTACGTAACTTGTTGAAACCATGTTCGTAAAATAATCTCTCCAATCTATTGGGTCATATGCCATCGTTTCGCAAAAATACAAGTTCACACAATTTAATATATATATAACTTGATCATATAATTCCTGATCGCTCAGTGATTCAATATCAGGCTGATCATTTACTACAATACGTAATATACCTTCTGCATCTTTTCCAAAAATGATTCCTTCAATTACGTAAACGTCAGTTATTACTTTATCAAATTTATCTTCTAAATAGAATTTTATAGCCTCAGGAGAAAGGTCATCTACTGCGCAAAGACCAGATTCGAAACAATCAATGATGGCATTTTTTACTAAATCATCAAAGTTGTCTGAATATATCCAATCCTTACTTGAGATATTTAAGAGATATAATAGATCCGAAGTTGGCAGACCATTCTTATCGATAAAATCCAACAACTTGATTCTCAATACTTGTGCCTCGGTTCCATTTATCATACCATCGATTGTATCATCTGCTTCTTCATCCTCATTTGGATTAGAATCATCATTAGTATTGGTATTGTTGTTGTTATTATTGGTATTCGTATTTGGATTATTGCCACCAATAATATTAGAAAGCCAACCTCCCCAATTAAATGATCCATGAGGATTATATGTTCTACCTCCACCTGGTCCTACTCTGTGACCGAAATAATAAGTTCGTTCTTCGTTTTGACCATTTCCATCGCAGGTGCAACCATGTTTTTGACACCAATTTCCAAAGTGTCTAATATCGTCATCACCGTTTCTTGTACTCGAAGTTCCATCTCTATCATCAATTGGATGTACTATTCGATCCAACTCAACAATGAGATCTGAATTTAAGACGTCGGACGGTAAATAATATGGCACATCAGCGTATTCTCTATCTAGTTCCAAAGAACAGTTAAACATGTCTATTAATTTCATATAATTAAAGACTGACTTTGCATGCGGAAGAAGATTAAAGCTTTCTAATTGATTGTAGGAATGTTCAAAATTTAACACCCCCTCATGAACAAAGGTCATAGCGTACTTTTCATTAAGACTATGAGCCAGTAATAGACCATTTGGTGTACCGTCTTTTATGATTGGCGCAATTATGTACATATCTGCAGACTGAGGTTCTTGGATTACTTCTGCGAATTCCCAATTCACCACACCATAAAGATCAGCGAATTTATAGCCGTTGATCGATTGATTTAATTCACTATCAAAATGATCTTGAAAGTTAACCAATTCATCGCTAGAGCTATTCTCTTCAATATGCCTCGAAGTAATTTGCTGATCTTGAGTTGAAAAATCATCGAATGTCTCTTTTTGACATCCCATCATGCCTGCACTAACTAGCGCGACAATGAGAAAAAATCGAAATCTGTTCATAATTTGTATTGTTTATCTAAAAAAATATTGTTTATCGAAAATGTAATTCTGGTTATAAGTCTAATTGGATATCTAACGTGTGATTACCGTGTATTACTATTTTATGCTAAATCAATCTATCATCACTAACTATCGATATGAGTTGTTGTAACCTCCAAGCCATATAAATACTTTCAATGAATTAACTATTATTTATTAATTTTTGTTTATACCTAAAGCATATTTTTAATTTTTTTTGAATTGAATCTTATTTCTGGAAGTCTTCAAGATCCTTCATACTACAGGGTTATCGATCTTATCACGACGAAGAGAAGAATGATGGTGAATATATCATTCTTGAGGATGAAGTGGAATTCGAAAATGAACGTATTCCCAAGAAACGGAAATGGTACACGCACAAGGAGGATAAATTTTTAGGCGCAGATATTTTAGATCGGTTTTCGTATTAATTACGAATACTTTTCCTTTAGTATTTCAAGATGATGATCGACATGAATGGCATTCCACATGATCATTTCACGAATCAGCATTCTCCCTAAAAGGGGATGTGGAATCAAATACTTGTCCATGCTTTTTTCTGATATTCGATTAATCTTTTTAAGTAAAACCTCTTTCGCTTTATCTAGCTGGGCAATAATCGTTTGTTTTCCATCAGGAGGAGTATCCGGCATATTACGGGAAAATGGAGAGAGCACATTCCCGGCAGCAGCGAGTTTTGTTTTGTATTTGTCTTGTACTACATCGTAAGTTCTAGGTCCACGATTTGCTTTTCCAAACTTGTATCTCAAGACCAACATCGGCATTCCCAATGCCCTATTCAATGGTTTAGCACTTTGCAAAAGGTGCATAACGTGTTGACCAGTAGTCCATTTTCCCTCGGGGCCTTGATTCCATTTATCATTGTCGTGTGTGGATAAAAAATCAAAAAGATTCTGGAATTTTTCGTTGTTAAGTTGGATAAGTTCTGGTTTGAGCATACTTAATTTTAAAATCATAACATAGATTGAACAAATAGCATGTGCCATTCAGACATACCAAAGCTAATAAAAAAAGCCATCGCACACTGGCACGATGGCAACTAACTAAAACATTATTTCAGCTTCAATACTTTATCGGATCAAAGAATGAAGCCACAAACAAAAACTATCAAACTATTTGAGTTTAATAAATCTATCAATCTTCTCTTTCTCTTCGACATCAGCTACCTGAATAAAGTATGTACCAGAGTCAAAATTGGAATGACTCAGAGGTAGCATATTGATCCCTTCTTCTACACTTTGTGTGGTTGAAACTCTATTTCTATCCCATATATCCTCAGTAGGCTTGGACAACATTTCAGTAGATGACACCCCCATTATGGAAATGTTTGGTCGAGTAGTATCCACTTTAATAGATGATGTATTGTCAGGATTTGAAATGAAAAGTAGTTTTGTATACACAAGTGCTCCGTTGGCTCGATACGAAAGCAACTGAACTGAATCTTCATCAAAATTGTCCGTATTCATTAAAAAAGTATTCAACAATTCACCTGGTTTCGAAAAATTACTTAGTCCAAGTTTTGTCCAATTAACCAGAAGCGACACTTCCAAGTTGATCTGTACATTGGAATACATTGCCGCTAACTGATTAATTAGGCCTGTGATTAAATCTATCAGGGAAGTAATATTGACACCCACATCATTGGAGTAATCAATATCCACCTCCACAGTAATTTGTTCACAGTTGGATAAAGCTCTTGACTCACCTTTAATATCTTCGAGCTTCTTAAATGTATATTCGACATTGGATCCAGGAGGTACAGAATCAAGGTCGAACGTATTTCTTACGTTTTGGTATTCATACATACCATGAGAAGATCTTTCCACAGGTATCCCTTCTTCCGAACTTCTTTTTTCAGGCATTAAAAAGTAATCCATCTCCATTTCGAATAGATCAGATGCTGAAACAACCACATCATAAACGTCTCTGGTAAGCGTAATCTCATTTATAATATTCTGCATTAATTCTGCGATCTTATGTGTAGTTGTCTGACTTATCGATGTATTTCTCATAGCAATAGCTTAACGATTGTGAATCTTTTTTAAAGTTTGGTTTCAATGGTAAACTAGGTTGAAATCGAACCTATTCAAATTTGTCTTAACAAGAGCAAACTAACCGCTTATCCTTCATATTACTACAACACACAATACATTATTTTTAAAATTGGATAATTACACCGATATCCTTTGGACTAATCATGAGGGGAAACCCCGATGTTATTTAGTTATTTAGTTATTGAGTTGATCAGTTGGTGAGTTGATGAGTTGATGAGTTGGTGAGTTGGTGAGTTGGTGAGTTGATGAGTTGATGAGTTGGTGAGTTAGGTGAATTAGGTGAATTAGGTAAATTAGGTAAATTAGGTGAAATAAGGCAATTAATCTGGTGGCAATAAACTTATACACATAAATGCATGTAATGAAGAAAGGGTCAAGGAGCTCAAATAAGCTTTCTTTTCAAAAAAAACATTGAATTTTCTAAAAACAAAAGCGCCTCAGAATTAAATCTTAAGACGCTTTCACTTTGGTGGGCATGACACCTGGTTTTTATCTCTTAAATGGGTCGGTAAATCGTTCATCTGAGGCTATAGATTGATCGGTAAGAGTTTCCAAATACGCAACCAAAGCCTTTTTATCGTCTTGATTTAGATTTAAATTTCTTGGGGTTCCGTCTTCATTTTTAAGTTCTTCAGACAGATTGGGATGATTCATCACTCCATGGCTATAATGGTCTACTACTTCCTCTAACGTAGCAAACCTTCCGTCATGCATATAAGGTGCTGTCAATTCGATATTTCGTAAAAAAGGAATTTTGAATACACCGAAAAGTTCTGACTTATTAAGTCGTTCACCAATTCCTTTGTCGTTGTATGATAATTCCAGCCCGTTGTTAGCGGATGCTTTCACCGTAAAATTGTGCTTAGAAGTATGGCATGAGGCACAATTCGCGTTGTACAGTTCTTTTCCTCTATTTTCTTCCTCAGTAAAATTATAGAAGTCTTTTTCTTCCGAAAATTTCGGTGATGCCTCTAGTCCTTCATCAAATTTTGAGTTTACTGCAGATATTGCATCTACAAAAGCAGTAATGGATTCCGCAATTCGATCACTATTCACCTCAGAATCGCCAAATGCTTTTTCAAATAAAACCGTATAAAATGGACTTTCAGCAATTCGCTTTTTAATCTCATCATCATCAATATTCATCTCATTTTCTTTTCGGAAAGCGGTCTTAACCTGATGTGGAAGATCAGTCGAGCTATCATCCCAGGAGAACTTTGATTTGGCTTGTCCCGGATCCAAAGGATTATATGAAATTTTAAAGCTTAATGTAGTGGCTAACGCTAACGTATTCCGCTTTGTAATTACTTGATTAACTCCTTCACTAAACTTATTGACATCACTAAACGCATGCTCGGGCAAATGGCAACTACCGCAACTTACATTTCGATCCATCGACAACGTCTCATCATAAAACAGTACTCTTCCCAGAGTTGCTCTATTATTATTCAATTGAATATCTCCAAAAGAGGAAATGTTTACTTTTGGATACGTCTTTCCTTCTGGTAAGAAATGCTCGCCCAAATTCAGTTGATAATCACTTACCACTTGTGGCAAGGATAAATCTTGAGAAATCAAAGCATATTCTTCGCTGGTGTAATCATCTTGATTTCTTTCTTTTTCACAAGAAACAAAAAGAAGTATTCCCAATAAAGCACAAATGGAAGCAGTTATATTTTTCATAAGAGTCGTTAATTTATTCGGGCCATCATTTTATATGTCCTTCGTAAATAGGGAGTAAGTAGAATTAATCTAACTATGTAATCCACATATATTTTGAAAATTCTCATAAATCAACTGCAAAATTTTACGAGAACGAAAATCACATAATTATTTGCCTAAAAGTACACTTTTTTCCAAATAAAACTACTTCAAACATCCTATTTTACCATAAAATCAATTTCCACGCATCATTTGAATGGCTCTACCGGGTGTATACGGTGCATCAGCATTCTCCAATTTTTGTTCTAGTGCAGGGATAGCGACGGTAGCAATTTCAGTCAATCTAACTAAAATCGGAGCAAATTCTACTTTCGCAATTGCAAGACTACTTTTATGTGTTTCTGTCGGATCTGAGGTAGAATGACGTTGTTCGTATACAATCCATCCGATTCTTGAAGCTGGCGAAGGAGGAGCACCCATATCCAATTTGGACTTGATTTGATCTCCATATAAAGCAGTATTGGCGTTATTGAGTTGTGTTTCAATATCAGATACTTCCTGCATCAAAGATGGTAACGGTAATTCCACATATTTTATCGCCTCTTTGATGTGTTTCAACTTATTCTTCATCTCACCAATCAATTTTCCTGCACCACTGATTGACCGATCTAACTCATCTACCTCTCGTTGAAATTCCGTTTTGGCGACCAAATCGATAGCTGGTAGCACACGTTCTTTCAACATACGAACTTCAAATTCCTGTTGGTCCCCCAAATCAGTAAATACTCCATCCACGTACTTGGTCATCTGCACATAGTATGTACCAGGCCTTACCAGGGAACCTTCCGCTTTTCCGGCCCATGGATTATAAAATGCTGGTTTACTCAGGTTTATGGGGTCCTTGGGTGCGAATCTTAAATCCCACTTTATACGGTTGATTCCTGATGCGTATCCCTTCATCAATTTCCGCACTACTTTTCCATCTTCATCTGTAATCGTAAAAAGCAATTGAGGTTTCTTCTGTTCGCGTTCCTTTTTCAAATCCTCATAATTCAAAAACGGAGTATCCTTATCTTCTTTGATGTCTTCTTTTTCCTTTTCCTGACGAGTTTCTTTTAGCGTTTTGATCTTGTCTTTAATGTAGTACGTAATCATTGCAACAGGACCCAAATCCTCTGCTGAATAGTGACTGTCTCCCAACATAGCTTTTCCGGGAAGACCCAAGGGAGTAGATTCTTCGTATGCTATTGCATCACGTATTGAAAAGAGTATCCCTTCTGCATCCAATTGACCCTGTCCTAAACTCCTAAGTGCCGAATAATCATCCAACACATAAAAACCACGCCCAAAAGTACCCAGTACAAGATCATTCTCTCTTCTCTGAATTGCAATATCCCGTACGGCAATTGTCGGTACGCCTGCTTTTAATTGCTTCCATTTTGATCCTCCATCATTTGAGAAAAAAACACCAAATTCAGTTCCACAAAACAACAAACTCCCTTCAACATGATCTTCTTCAATCGCATATACGCTTCCTCGCTCGGGTAAGTCACCACTAATACTTGTCCAGGATTTTCCTTTGTCAGAGGATTTCATTACATAGGGCTTAGAATCACCTTTTTTGTGATTATTGAATGCTGCGTAGATTACATTGGCATCATGCTGAGAACAAAAAACACTGTTTACATATGTATTGGGGGGTACTCCGTTGAAACGTTGTATTTTAGTCCAAGTAGTTCCGCCGTCGCTTGTAATTTGGATTAAGCCATCGTCGGTGCCTGCCACCAGTAAATTTGGATCAAGGGTGGATTCACTAAAAGCCACTATGGTGCCATATGGAGAAGTAGAAGCATTTTTCATAACCGCATCCATACTTTGTACTCTTCCCATTACTTTGAGTTCGTTTCTGTTGATTTGTTGCGTAAGATCATCGCTGATCACATCCCAGCTATTGCCGTAATCATCTGATCGAAATACTTTATTGGCTGCAAAGTACAACCGCCCGTCTGAATGCGGACTTACGACCAATGGAGCATCCCAATTCCAACGATATGAATTTTCATCTTTTCGTTCTTTTGGCTGTATGCCCACTTCTTCACCACTCAATTTATCATATCTTACCAGTACTCCATATTGTGATTGGGCATACACGATGTTTGGGTTTTTAGGATCCACCTGAGATTCGAAACCATCACCACCGTGCGTAAAAAACCAATCCGCATTCGTAATTCCATGGCTGGTTATTGTCCTTGAGGGACCTCCCATACTCGAATTGTCTTGAGTACCGCCGTAGATGTTATAGAAAGGAGTATCATTGTCCACTGCCACTTTATAAAATTGGGTGACAGGCAGATTTGGCTTGTAATCCCAAGTTTTTGCAGCATCAAAAGTTTCATAGATACCACCGTCGCAGCCCACCAGCCAATGGTCTCCATTTCTGGGGTCGATCCACATACAGTGGTTGTCTACGTGTTTTGCATCTTCGCCTACGTTGCTAAACGTCTTACCCCCATCCGTACTTTTTTGCATCCAGGTATTCATGGCATAAAGTTTTTCAGGATCCGTAAGATCACAATAGATTTCCTGATAATAATTCCCACTGGATGAGTATGATCCTCTTTTATGCCAACTTGCACCACCATCAGTGGTACGGAAAGTCCCGCCTTTTCCGTTTGCTGCCTCCACCACCGCATAGATATAATCGTTGTTGGCGGGAGATAGTGCAATTCCAATTCGTCCCATATTGGCAGGTAAGCCAGTATTAATTTTTGTCCATGTTTTTCCACCATCCGTTGATTTGTGCATTCCAGATCCCGGTCCGCCACCAACGTAGGTAAACACATGGCGTCTTCTCTGTTGAGCTGCAGCATAAAGAATATTTGAGTTTCTTGGATCCATGATCAAATCACTTACCCCCGTATGCTCATCAATGGATAATACTGCTTCCCAGGTATTTCCTCCATCCACTGTCTTGTATACTCCTCGCTCACCTCCTTCATTCCATAGGGGACCCATTGATGCGACGTAGACAATGTCGCTATTATTTGGATCTACAATGATCTTTGCTATGTGCTCGGAATTCTTCAATCCCATATTTTTCCATGTTTTTCCTCGATCATTTGATTTGTAAATACCGTCTCCATAGGCTACACTTCTCTGATTGTTGTTCTCTCCGGAACCTACCCAAATGGTATTATGATTATTTGGATCAATGGTTACGCAACCAATTGAATAGGATCCCTGGCTGTCAAAGATCGGGGTGTAGGTCGTACCGGCATTGGTCGTTTTCCATACACCTCCTGAAGCTACCGCCACATAATATTCGAAGGGATTTGACGGGTTTACGGCTAAATCAGCTATCCTACCCGAAGCAATGGCCGGACCTACACATCGAAATTTAAGTCCTGAGGTAGATAATTTATCAAAGGGAGATTCAGGTTTTTTATCTTTTTGTGCCTCTACAGAAGATGAAAATAGTAGGGCAACCAATAGAATCAGCAAAGAATTATGGAATTTCATTTTTAAATGGTTGGGTTAGTAATAATTTGGAGTATGCATAAAAATTCTTGATTCTCAGTTGATATAAATTTTAAACATCCTCTACGGAAGAATAAACATAAGAAAATGTTTGCATACACACGTATTGAGCCACCTTACAATGGATAGATCCTATTCGATAAAAACACCGACCTACCGAAATTAAGAAATAAATCGTTTAACTCTATTCAATACCTGCCAGAATAGTGTATTCAGATCTTCGCTAATTTTAAATTACATTATGGCCCAACATACAAACTACTTATGACTGCGGATCGAATGATAGTATTGATAATAGGATATCAATGTTTACTCTTATAAAGTGCCCCGCAACCCCAAGAGTGATAATTTTAGGTGCGTTTCAAAATTTCATTTTTAAAATAACGCAACTACTCAGATTGTAGAATGAGGAACACATAGACGGTAATTTTGTCATCATTTTCAGAGCAGACATGGCTTGTTTATTGCGTCAAAAGTACTGCTTGTACAAATTGTCTAACCCTCCGTTTCGGTCGGGTTGACAATTAGATCTGCGAGAATGTGAAATGCGCCTATAATTTTGAATGTATTTAAGGTTATCGGTTGAATCTTTACTTTATGGTTAAACGTAAAATGTTTTGGCAGGTTAAAGACAACTAAAATGCATACTGTGGCGAACGCTGCACCATTGATCTGATACATTGGTATAAAAATTCTATCATTAATGATATTCCATACGGTTAGTAACAAAACCGAGTAAAAATTGAATCGATAAAAGCTGGAGTTATAGTGTAGCCGTATCCAATAAAAAACCGAAATAATCCCATCTCATCATTCTAAAAAGTATTTGGGATAGAAATGCTAGAACAATCAAAACACCGATATAGCTAACAATGCTTTGTTTTATCCCTTCTTGTTTAATTCTACTTTCAGAGATCTTGCCATTTAGAACGTCGACATTTAACCGCAAAGCCCTCAAAGAAGGCGCAAAGGCCAATAGGATTATAGCATATAGCCCTAAAAACGTTAAGAACTTTGCGCCCTCCTTAGCGTTCGTTGTTCTTCCTCTAAAGCTTCAGCGACAAGAGGGCGGTTAAAAGAAGAATGTCTCAAAGTAGAATTAATTACTCCCATTCAATAGACTTATCAAAGGTGTACCCCCCAATAACTTCAATGGGCATCTTTATTACCTGATACCGACGACTTATGCAGTTATCTCTTTTCGAATATTAACTCCAATCAAACCCAATGCAAAACCTAAGATTAAGATAGAGCTAATTAAAGTCAACCAGCCGCCTTCTACCGTTGGTTTAAACTCAAAAACTATTTCATGGTCCCCTTTTGGTATCTGCATCCCTCTCAGAATATAATTTGCTCTGAAATGGTCTGCTTTTTGTCCATCAATTGTGACTTCCCACCCTTTATTAGGTCCATACCAAACTTCGGAAAAAATTGCTACTTGATCACTCCTTGAAGTCGACTTATAGACCAACTTATCCAGCTGATAATCGACTAGTTCAATACTCCCTTGCCCATTTCCTGCTTTGATATTTTGATCGGCAAACTCCTTCATGAATACTACAGCGGAGGAATCCGTTCCAATGGTGCCTACTGCATCTAATTCTTCTCTTGAAGAATTTACAGGGACAATGTTTTTCACAAACCACACCGTGCCATTCGCTCTTGGATTAGGAGATACTTGACCTTCTTGGGTAATGAAATATTTAGTATTCAGCATATTAAGCACCTGCATATTTCCAGTTCCAATATACTGTTCAACTACATCCTGATAACGTTGTAATTTGGCTGCATCATATCCACCAATTTGGTGATGGTGATAGGAAGGAAGTGCATTATTAAATGTATTTACAGACAAATCAAAAACTCGATAAAACCCTAGCCCTTTAGGTTCATTCCTAAATATCATTTCATCATTTTGAGAAGGTCTGAACTGTTCATTATATTCACTCTTCTTCATGAAATCGTACGATTTCAAATACCTACTATTTACGGTCATGTTATCCACCACTACAAGCGTCACTACCCCTAAGAGAACAAATAAATACCCCTTAATTTTTCCGCTAATGTGTGACCATAAAACTCCAGCCACTAATACGGTAAATAGTAAAGATCTTATTGCATCAGACTTCTGCATACCAACTCTAATTCTTCTTAGTATATCTTGCACCTGACTATCGTATTGAAGTTCGTTCGGTCTTAAAAAATCAAACATACTTCCTCCAAGTAAAATAATCGCTAGACAAATTCCACCTACAATTCCTGTACTGTAAAATAATGGTTTCAAATATTTCTTTTTGTCTTCAGTATTGATGATCTTTTGAAGGCCCAAAATGGAAGGGATTATAACTAAAATAGGCATTGCCATCAATATTGAATTCGGTGCTCGAAATTTGCTAAACAAGGGTACATAATCAAATAAGGCTTTATTGAGCCAGGCAGCATTTTTACCCATGGAGATTAAAACAAATATCAAAACCGCCCCTAAAAAAGCCCACTTTATTTTAGGTTCTAAGACAAATAGAGATAGCACAAATAACAAAATTAGGGGTATCCCAAAATAATTAGGCCCACCCGTAAAAGGTAAATCACCCCAATATCCGGGCGTCCCAATGAATTTTCCTCTATCTCGTTGCCCACCGATGCGTTTCATGAGTTTTCCTTCATCGCTGCTTGCCGCAACTCGTTCTCCAGAACCTCCTCCTACAAATCTGGGAACAAGCATGGCCATCAAATCCTTACTATCGTAGCTCCATTGCATTGCATATTCCCATTCCAGCCCCACTACTTCGCTACTGGATTGTGCCTTTTGTTCAGCCTTTTTCTCTAGAATGGGTGCTCCTCGCATCGTATCCTCAGAGAATGATTTTGAAGAGTACAGTTGGCTAAAATTTGAAAATCCAGCTATCGCTGCTGCTGCCAAAGCAACCAAGGCACCTTTTGAAAAGTTTGGAAGTGTCTTTTCTTTCAAACTAAAAATCAGATAAACCACACCAATCACAAAAAGAGCAAATATCAGATAATAGAGCATTTGGATGTGATTAAAAATAATGGCGTAAGAGGTTCCAATTGCGATTGCCGCGGCTCCTTTCAAAAAATCGCCTCTAAAACTCAGTAGTGTACCTACAACAATCAATGGCAATACTGAGATCACATTGATTTTAGTCATATGCCCAGCATCCAGTAAAAGGAAAAAGCCCGTATTCAGATTCAACGTGATCGCACCTAATAAAGCCAACCACGTATTGACTCCCATGAGACACAATGCAATAAAGCATAGAAGCCCTAATTGAAGAAACATACCAAGCGGTCTCTCTATATACAACTTTAACAAACCCTTGAATCGACTCAATACATTTTTACTCCTTCCCAATGACAATAACCCCTCTGGCATTCCCGAAAACATGGAAGCATTCCAATAAGATCTTTCTCCTGTTTCTTTATAATGCTTTTTTGATTCATTCGTTTTAGCAATATATGTAGTAATATCAGTAGAAGACAATCTTTTTCCTTGAAGTTGAGGATAAAAAACCACTATATTCAATGCGATCAAAACGAGCACTGAAACAATATAGGGAATACTTTTCTTGAGGAATACTTGCAAAAACTTCATATAGATATAAATTAAAGCGATTTATTATAGAAGCACTAAGATATAAGATTAAAAATTTATATATAGTGGTCTAATTATGAAT
>JBCCVV010000170.1:0-14813 GCA_039194925.1 Bacteroidota bacterium | reverse complement strand
AAGTTTAGTAAACCTGAACCGGATTTTTTTATATAATAGAGAAAGTAGTCGTTTTGTGACACCAACTTTATTTTAAATTTCTTGTTAGATTGGATGTTCGTGACCTTTGAAAAGAAAATCCAATGTTATGCGTGCATTTTTGAGCTTAGTTTGCTTTTTATTACTTTTTTCTTCTGGCCTTTATGCTCAGGAATCCTTTGAAAAAGAAGAATACGAAAAACATGGGGTGGTGTGGACCGCGGGACTTTTTAAATCGTGGCTGGAAGATAGAAGTGTAGGGTTTGATAAGGTCGGAGATATTGTAACTCCGGTATTTGATGTAAAGAAAAAAATGGGGTTTTCTGTGACGTCGCATTATATGTACAAGCCTTCGAAATGGCTGGGAATTGGTATTCATTTGGGAATGGGCTTAGATGTGAACAGTTATGTGGCTGCTCCAGTTCTTTTGTTTGGGCCAAGTATTTCTTTTGGTAAAAAACATCAATTTATTTTAGATTTTGGTTGGGCAGATGCCAAACGTAAGATCGTACCCGGAAGATTACGAGATCAATTATTGAATGAGACATATGTGGAAATTCCTGAAATTTATAATTATACTGAAACGAATACGGGCTATTATTTAGGCTTGGGGTATAGGTTTTACTAAATTTCTTAAATTGCTTCAGTGCCAAATATAGATTGTGCCAAAATTAATAAACAAACAAGTTCAGGACTGTATAGATCGAAGTGTGCTCTGTTGGCTTGCGACCTCGGATCACGATCATTTTCCCAATGTTTCACCTAAAGAAATGTTTTTAGCAAAGAATGATGAGCAATTAGTAATTGCAAACATTGCTTCGCCAAAATCATTAAAAAACATTGAGATAAACGATAAGGTATGTGTCAGTTTTATTGAAGTCTTTGAACAGAAAGGTTTTAAGCTGAAAGGTCACGCAAAAATCATAGAGAAATCCAACACTTCATATGATTCACTTTCAAATCTGCTTATCAATAAATATGGTGATGCTTATCCTATTCAATGTGTTTTTTTGATAACAGTTGCTTCGGTACATCCAATTATTGCACCTTCCTATTTTTTGTATCCTGAGATTTCGGATGAGACACGAATGCTCGGTGTGATGGGCGTATATGGAGTTTTACCGGATGAATCAAGGAAGAAATAAATCGATCCTTTGAAGTGTCTATTTTATCGAATTATGACTTATGCAAAAATCAGGTGTAGGAGAACAAGTGAGATGAATAACCCAATCCCAAAGTATTTTACATCCTTTTGCTCATATGTGACCATCTCGTTCCATGGACGAAATCCATTTTTAGCACTTGCGGTGATTACAAAGACGAGTGCCGTAATGATTACCCAGAATGCCCGAACAAAATAATTCATTTGGGGAAAGAAGTGAATTAGGATTAGATGTAATGGGATGGTTGATACAAACCCAATCAAAGTTGCTTTTCTGTTCGGAATGATCATGAAGGCAGCAGTACAAATCAAGACGACTATTCCACAATTTATATAATAGCGAAGTTCGTTCAAAGTATGCGTAAACGCGGCTTCCGGATTGTTGAATTTTACATACAGAAGGATCATTCCCATGGTAATGCCAGTAATCAAGGCGACCAGAATTGTTCTTTTTCCAGCTTTAATGACTTGTGCGTCGGTTGCTTTTTTATTGATGTACTCTTTGTAAATGTCTATGGACCACAAGGTAGCCAAGGAATTAAATGTAGAATCTACGGTGCTCATTAATGAGGCGAACAGAGCACATAAAATAATACCGGTAGCACCGATGGGTAGGTAGTTTTCAACCAGGTAAGGAAAGGCCATGTCTGGCTCAGAAAGTCCTTCGTTCCCTAAGATTCCATAAAGCGCAATCCCAGGAATAATAACAATAATGGCCATTACATACTTCATCAATCCTCCTACCATCATGCCAATTTGAGCTTGACGAAGGTTTTTTGCAGCTAGCGATCTTTGCATAATCGTCTGGTTGGCACACCAATAATTGATGTTTAAAAAGAATAGTCCGAACATATGTATCCAAGGCAGCTTGGGATGATCTGCAGGGAGGTAAAGATGCATTTTTTCGGGCGTCTTAACATAAAGTTGTTCCCAACCGCCCAGGTGATTCACTGCTGTAATGCAGACCACGATACCTCCCAATAGTAAGATGCCAAATTGAATGACATCTGTACGCACAACAGCATTCAAACCGCCCAAATATGTATAGATAGCTGAGAAAATCCCCAGAGCTACTATAAAAACCGTAACACGAGTGATTCGATCTTCACTAATAAAAGAAAGCAGGTCGCCAAAAACTAAATCCGCCGCATAAGCTCCCCAAAAGAGCGCGGCTCCCAATGTAATGGTAGAAAAAATCAAAATGTTGGCCACTGTATACAAAAGGGCGATTCTTGTACCCAGACGAAGCTTGATGTACTGAGTGACAGTGATCACCTTTTCCTTTAAAAAAAGAGGAATAAAGATAAATACGGCGAGAAGAATACCTTGTACCGCATTGATTTCCAAACTCGCTTGAGCGAGACCATATAAATAAGCGGAACCCATCATTCCCAAAAACTGATAGCCATTGACATTGGTCGCAATACTGGACATAGCGATTGATGGCCAGGTTAGATTGCGCGAACTCAAAAAGTATTGCTCAACTGTCGCTTCCTTGGATACTTTTCCTCTCAAGGCAATTAAGAAGATGACGGTAAAATATACAAATACAATGAGCAGATCAATCATATTACCTTCTGGTTCCGGTACCCAATGGGGTAGATGGTTCAATAATGGGCCTGCGCCCTTGAACTTCGGGCATCGAACACGTTTTCAAAGAGGGTAGAATATACCTGGCAAATAATTCACACTCATTTATGTGCGGATAACCCGAAAAAATAAATGCTTTGATGCCCATATTCATATATTTTCGAATTTTGGTCAGTATTTGATCGGGAGTACCGACTAATGCAGCTCCACATCCTGATCTCGCTCTGCCAATTCCTGTCCACAAATGGTCTTCGACAAAACCATCATCCGAGGCTAAGGTGCGCATCTGTGCCTGTCGGGATACTCCATATGATTTGGCATCCTGTGCTCGTTCACGGATTTCTTTTCCCCTCTCATCATCCACATATTTCATCAAATTATTAGCGGCTTTTCTCGCTTCTTCCTCAGTCTCGCGAACAATCACGTGGACACGAAGTCCAAAATCTACCTTACGATTGTAAGTAGCTGCTTTATTGGCCATATTATTCATCAACTCTTGCAATCTGTTTTCTGTCTCTGGCCACATGAGATAAACATCACAATGCTCCGCACAAAGATCTACTGCCGGAGGAGAATAGCCTCCAAAGTAGAGTAGGGGACCTCCGTTTTGCTGATAGGGCTTGACAGGGTCCGTTGTACTCAATTGGATGTTGTAAAATTCTCCATTAAAATCAATATATTCTTGATTCCAACCTTGTTTCAAGATTTCAATCACCTCCCTAGACCGTTGATAACGAGCTGCAGATTCCATTTTAGTTCCGGGAAGATCAGAAGAAATGATATTAATCGTTAACCTTCCTTTGAGGATGTGATCCAGGGTAGCGATCGTTCTGCCCAGCATCGGAGGATGCACTTCTCCACAACGAATCGCTGCCAGCAGATTGATTTGATTGGTTAGCGGAGCTACAGCTGATGCAAAGGTAAGTGTATCCTGGCCAACCTGATAGGAAGAAGGGCAAAGCACATTGCGAAATCCAAGTTGATCTGCTTTACGTACAATGGCAGAGGTGTTTTCCCACGAGCTTTTGTATCGACGATCATGCGCACCCAAATACATGTCATCCCCATTGCACAAAGGGGCAAACCAAGCGATTTCTGCTGCATCCAAGTCGGAAGATCTGATGGGTATGTTGTGGGACATGTACCAAATATGGGAAAAAAAGATGACATGTAGGATTCTGGGGTATAGGTTTTCATAAGGCCTTTATTTTTATTGGTTTACATGCCATTTATCATCGAACTTTGCGGGAAACTTAGTCTTTATGGTAGTCGCACTACTCAATGCAGTCAAGGTAAGACGATAGTGATTGTTATCCGATTCAGACATATGATACCTGTCAGCAAGGTTAATATGTAGACGAACTCCAATCAGGACGATTTATAATTTATTGCCATGCCGCAGGCAAACTTCTTCGACTCCTTAAACTATCAAAACCAGTCAAGAAAGCTGTTTAACTTTCTTGACTTTTGTGATCTCTGCAGGGGGCGTAAAAGTGCTCTACTATTTTGGAAATCCATTTGTTCGGTTGATATAAATTATTTATGGATTAACCATGAGAATCTAAATTTTGGGTATAAGCTAAACATCGCTGGAAATTTGAATTTGATCCAAAAGCAATAAATCATATTTGTCCAAATCTTTCTCTACAATATCTATCAATTCCCTAAATACGATTGAATTTTCAAACCAGAAATTAGGGATATCTCTGTGGTTTGATTCGGAACTCTGTAAATATTGTTTCAATTTGACCAGTTTAGGTATGATTTTAAGTTGTTTGTACTGGTTGCTACTCATTATATTGTTGATAAAGTTATTCTCCAAGCCTATCGATATTGCCAAGGCCATTGCCACATCCATATAGGTCTGATCCATCCTGATGATCACAGAATAGCAGAAATTCTTAATCAAATGAATATCACTTCTGGTCAATTCTTTTTTTGTGAGAATGGAATGTCTGATAACATCCAACCTTTTGCTTAAAGGATTTTCAGGCAACTGCTCATCCAGAATCGTTTTCATAAATATTTCACAGTGGTTACTTCTTGTTGCTCTAAGAATCAAATTCCATATTCCTTTGATGATTTCATTTTTCCAATCTTCAACCAACAAGCTATCTCTGCTTTCTTTGTTTTGTTTAGCTTCTTTGATTGCCTCAATTACTGAGTTTCTCAGTATTAAAATTGAATAAATAAACGTGGATAGAGATACGGAATAGTTATCTTTATTGTTATTGATCCACATCGCAGCAAGACTGGTACCAAATTTCTTTTTTGAGCTAAAAATCTGACTATTGAATTTTTTCGAAGTATGTGAATAAAACGCATAAATAAAATAGGCCAACAGGTCTTGAGACTCATTTTTTACCTGGGCATAATTGGTAAATTGAGATAGTCTATCCTCCAGCAATTCGACTTCTCCCTGACTCAAATCATTGTTATAAAAGGAGACTAAATCCACTTGTGGTTTGGAGTTTTCCAAATTATAACTGAATAATTCGTGAGGAACGTCTATTTGATAATTTCTGGCACCATAATTCGCAAGAATTTCATTGCTAATTCCTTCAATTTTATTTACGATTTCAAATGGAATTTCGAAACTTTGACCCGTTTGATTTTTTGTCAAATTTCTCTCTTCTTTTGAATTGCATTCGATAAGCATTCCCATCCTGGTCACGGCCACATATTTTTTAATCTTACTGGTGGGGGCATCTTCACCTGAATCAGGTTGCACTATTTTAAATAAGGGTTCCGCAGTGATCGTATTGCCAATTTGAAGTTGCTCAAATTCTTTTTGGACTGTTCTCACTTTATTAAACGAAAGAGCCGGTCCATATTGCCGTCTTCTTCTACGGTTGGATTTTTCTGACTCATAGATCATTCTTGCTTTTAAGTTTCTTGATTTGATATGAGAAGAAAAAAAGAAGTTCTCGCAATTTGCATAGTCTAGTTTCATCCATGCAATCTTAAACTTATCCATCCAATACAATTTTGAACTTTTGTAGCTTCTACAAACTAATCCCAAAAGCTCGGAATCTTTTTTGGTGTCAGATGCAATAGAAAGGACTTCTACTGCAAACTCTTCTTCTGTATCTTCTGATATCTGAGATATTATTTTCCCATCTTTTCTCTTGATGCAAATGGTTTTTCCTACAAGAGGCTGTACTATGTCGCTAAAGTTGCTCTCAATAACATCTTTATTTAATCCACTTATCAATTCTTTCACATCCATGGTTATTAGTTCATCTCCTGACTTTAGTAAAACTTCTGAATAGGAATTTTTAACTTCACCAATAACAGACGCAAATGATGCCTGGCCTTCTAACAAGAATGATTCATTGAATTGATGTTTTCGTGTGATGTATAATTCTCCCTTGTGTAGGTTTATATATGAAATTGTTACGGGTAAGAATCCACCTACCGAAGATATAATATCCTTCAGGGCACTGATTTTGAACCTTTGTAGATTAGAATTATTAGACAGAAGACTATTTAAAGGATCTTTTTCCCATGTCTTTAGCCCGTCTCCTTTCAAACTTGGTTCCACTCTGGTCAATTTAGGTATTCCAGAAACTCTTATTTTTCCACGTTCATTCAATTCTAAGAATACGGTATCTCCTTCAATTGGTAAAGCACGAAACCGTCTTTTTTCTTTTTCCCTGAGTGGTCGTACAAACACAAGTCCTTTGGTATCATCACATCCAACCACTACCAAATTCATTCTTTGAACTTTTTCAAGTCTTAATAATTCTAGCAGTTGTTCACTTCGATAACCGCTGAAGGAAAATTCACTTTGATCTATTTGTTTGGTAGCGAGGAAGTGGTTCCAATCTTTACTATTATTTGATGGAATAATGATGTATCCGCTGTAAGACACGATATCCCTTCCCTCATAATCGTCGGCAGAAATATCAATGACTTCTCTTGAATTTATCTTCAAATCTTCGAAAAATAGCAATCGATCTCTTTTTGATACCATTACCAAAGCATTGAGATTCCGTTGATGCACACTTACGGGGAATACTCTGGTGAAAATTCCACCTCCTATTATTAGTTCTCCCAATTCATCGTCATAGGTATGGATAGGGCAAAAGCATCGATTCTCTCCAAAACTTCTTTTATTGGAAGAAACATAATTCACCAGTTTCAAATCTTCTATTTCGAATTGTTCTTTAGGAGTCAGTTCGAGATCTATCCTATCTCCGAACATAAGATTCTGCCAATTGAAATGGGAAAATGACCGAGCATCGGAAGGGCGTAAACCCCAAGTGATCAGATTGGGTGGAAGCTCAGCAATCCTACCTGGTGAGATTTCAAACCAATATCTAACGGTGCCGTTTTTATCTCTTATTTTTCCCGCAAAGAAAACTGAAATGGTTTTAAATTCAGCTTCATTTTTGCCTGCAACATGAATAATTTCATCTACCGGGAAACCATAATTAATCAAGTCAACTTCATTGTATTTCAACTTTCCAAATCCATCCAAAAATACAGGACCTTTTAACCCATTGTGTACGGGGACTCTGTCTTCCTTAATTTTAAATGATTTTCCATCTTTTACCCAATACCCAGTTTTTGTATCGTGGTAATTCCAATAGGAACGACGTATTTTTGTTTTGAGCTCTTCTTTACTTAATGGGGCAAAACTCAGATCTTCCCATTTTAATTTGATTTTCTTACCCTTATTGAAAGGTTCAAGGAATATACTATCGTTTTCATCCTCAAAAACGAGCTTGCCTACGTTATACTTTTTGGGCATGGATGAAATAAACTTCTTCCCCGATTTATTTATAAACAGCACAGCAAGTTTTGGGTGTTTCTTTTGCATTAACTCCTTTAGCAGTTCGACTCGATGTGTCTGGTTATAAAAGGTGCTGCTAATCCCAACTTTGATATTAGGTAATCCTCCAATAGTGAAGTTATTTCCATAGGCACTTTCGTCCAGATTATTGAGAATTGTATTCTTAAGTAAATTGTTGGTGGGTAATGCGACTACAGGCCTTTCTCTTTTGTTACTCACAAAACTATTATCACCCGGTGCAGCTTGCTGTATGATAAACTTTGTGATTTTTTGCCGTTTTTCTTGTCGTATCGTTAATCTATCGCCTTCCGCAAAAGTTATATCCAAAGCGTCTGGCCAGATTTCTTGTTCTGGAATTTCAACAAATACACTCGGTTGAATTTCCAGTTTATAAATTGTAGTTTGGCCATTGTCTATTTTTGAATAATAGGTGCAAAAAACATGATTGTATCTTTTTAGATACCCTCTTATGATAGAGAGTTTCCGTGGAGGGATATTATCTGTGACAGAGATGAAATAATTCCTTCCTCTTGACCCTTTGTCTATTCTTGCTGGAAGCAAATACTTAAAGATTTTTTTCTTCGAGGCTTGTTGTTGAACAAACCCTTTTCTTAGAATATCTTCTCGTACGGAAAACTGTCTTCTAAACAGATTAATTCTTTTGAAATCCTCACCTATATCATCAGCATGAACTCCATTAAACGCAAGAAGTTTTAAAAAATAATCGTTATCGGTTCGTGCAATTTTATTAGCCCTTAGGAATAACATTTCTGAATTGCTTCCCGATAGAGGAAGACCTCCTTTTTCCAAATCCAAATAAGATAATGCCACATGATCGAAGTAAAGTTCTTCTCCGGAGGATTCATAAAATCTGTCGGCATCCAGTCTTCCATAAATCACATACTTTTTCAATCTTCTGCTCAGAATGGTGTCATGAAATCGCTCGTCTAACCGAGACCTGCGTATTTGCCAGGATCTCTCCGGTTTTTGTTCGCCTTCATTGTTGAAACCGGAAATGGTCTTGATGATCAAATCGCCTTCTTCTCTTTCTTCAAGATGCAGCACATGTACAAAATTGAATTTTTTACGCTGATGGTATAATTTTGTAGCCCCGGAAAATTGAATGTTGATAGAATTAATATTCATTACGGGAATTGTGTCATCCGTAGATTCATCCGATGAATTTTCATTCTTTTTCTGCTGAAACGTTGCTTTGAGTATTCTGTCTCCGAAGAAGAAGGATATTTTTAAGAAATCAAAAGGAGCACCTTCAAAAAATATTTGACTTTTCGGAACTGCCATTGATTTTCCATAGCCCCATTCAAATCTCAAATGTGTTTCTTCATATTCTACGTTATCGATAGGGTTCTTTTTCTCTACACCTACAAAATACAGGCTATCCAGTGAAACCTCCTTATCCCAAACATCGGTGACTTCATGAAAATAATCCAATAATGAATAACTGTGCTTTCTGAAAGAAGCGAAATATTCACTATGCCCTGCGGCATTTCTTTTTTCATAAACGGTAAAGTTTACCTCAGAACTGTAGGATGCAATACTCTCATCATTAATATATGAACCCTGTCCAGATTCGAGCATAATGGATGCGCCCCATTTTTCCATTCCGTTTTTATAAACCGGGAATTTTACATATTTATCCTTATTATAAATTATTGTTTGAGTTTCAATATTGTAACTTCCATCTTCAAATATAAAGCCATCACCTACCAGCTTTTCCAGGTTGGTTCGATATAGTTCAATCATCTCCGCTTGCTTTGCAGCTTGATCAAAGGTATCTTTAGGTTTTTCTGTTTTGACGGGAGAAGAAACAGCGATTCTTTCTACTTTTTTTTGCTTGAACTGGAATCTCCGATTCACAAATAATACATGCTGGTCATCTATTTCGACTAGTGGTATTTTTACTTTTGATAAGTCCAGAAATTTTGCGGAGGAGTCAGGTAGGGTGGTTTCGCCGTACATCAATTGTTCTGAACCGTTTTCGGCAGAAACAAATCGATCATTGACACCTATACCATTGGATAAAATCCATTTTGCATCAGCAGATTCATTGATCTCAAGACTTAGGTATGTTTCAGCAGAAATTGACTTAATGACTACTTCAGATAAATGTCTCCATTGATAAAGAGGTACCGGGCAGGTGATATCATAATGATTGGTATCAATAATCACGAGTTCTCCGGGGTTCTTTTCGAGATATAATTTTGAATTCTTCTGTGCAATAAAGACATAAGGTTCATCAACTTTTATGGGTACTTTTTTCCAAAGTGGTTTCAACCGTATGTTTATTTTGAATACATACGCCTCCCAATTCCCATCATTATTTTTAGTCACTTCCAGAATGTCGCTGACAAAGATTCGCTGTCTCTGTTCTATGATAACATTCATATTGTGGATGGTGACATCTGTCTGTACCTCAATTCTTTCATCGTGAAACTGCCATACAAGATCGACTAGTTTTCCTTCACTTACCCTGGAAAAAACTGCCCTTCCTGATCCATGGTCTACTACTTTTTGCGGTATGATGCTATTGTCTATATCAACTTTGAGCCCTACGCGTTTGCCTTTCTTTTTGACCATGTAGAGATCTATATTATCGACAATATATTTTCTTTGAGTGGCCTGGCGAGGTTTTTTACCTATATCTAAAGGCAGGAATGAAAAAGTGGATATATCAATTAAATAAGAAATGTTATTGAAGTCATAGGCTCTGAAAAGATTCTTATTCCGTCCCTTAAAAAAACTTCCAACAATAGAAGTAAGACGATTTTCCTCAAAGACATCTCCTTTTTTTAGGTTTAGGAATCTGCTGATTATTTCTTCCCTCTCGTATTGATCATCCGGTAGCTTTAAGACTTTGGAGTTTATAGCTAAGCCATACGCTACGTTCCAAATTTGGTTTCGCAATGACCACATTTCAGTGTTAAACTCTAATTTATCTATTGAGCTTTTTATTTTCTTATCAAAACTTACAGTTATGGTTTTTGGAAAGCCTGGAAGATCATAGGGTAAAGAATACACCCAAGCTGATTTATCAGCATTAACCATTTTCTTTTCAGCGATTAAATCCTGCTTTTCAATTAATTCAGGTTCATCTGAAAACGAACTTATGGGATCAAAAATATTACGCCACTTAAAATTTCGATTATCAATAGGCTTAAGGTTTGGGAAATATTCATTTACCGGATTGGATGCATCAATGGCCGAAACGAGGCTGAGCGTGATTTTTGACCCGTTCAAAACCGGAGTAAAGACAAAAATTATCCCAAACGCAGATTCCTGCAAGTCGTAATCTTTAATTTGATAAACTACTTCCTCATAGGTTTCCAAGTCGAAATCTTCAGGATACAATCTTATATTTAAACCGGGTTCCAGAGAAAAAAGCAACCCTGTTCTGCCACTATTTCCTCCGGTTCTGGATGATATGTATGTGAGAGTGACTAAATCATCGAATCTATTGGAGTGCAGAAATATATCATATAGATACCCATATAGCGGTGCGGAGATTTGATTTTTCTTTTCACTCAGAAAAGGCCTTCTTATAGAGTTCTCCTGTTTTCTAAGGTTATTGAATAAAGCGCTTACATCAGGAGTCCAATACTTGAGGATGTTCTCATTTATCCCCTGGGTTCGTACTAAATTCATAATCCCTTTAAGGTCAAAATATTTGATCCTTTTCTCTGATTCCAACCTGGGATATTTGGCCCAATCATTAGCCGTTGCATCAATATACCATCGCCCTTTCGCGACATCTTTGGGTTTAGTCCAAACCAAGTTAACAACATAATATTCTCCCGGAATGAAAGCTCTCATTCTGTTTCTTCCGAGTGTCTTGGTACGTGTATGCGTTTCAAGCAATGAGATCCAACCGCAATTAAATCGATGTATTTTAATTTCGAGTTTTCGATTATATCTGGTTCCAAAATACCTCACCAAAACAGATTTAATTTCTGTTCGGTTATTTTCGTTTTTCCTATAGTTTCTGGACTCCTTTTCCGGCATTTCAAAAAAATCAAATAACCTGGTGCTATCAATATTCTTAGACCTGACTTTAGCCGTTAAGTTTTGAGGATTGAATTTTAATTCTTCAATTAAATGTGTTTTGAGATTTGGAGTATTTAAAATGGACTTGTATACGCTGCCTTTGGTGTCCCTCTGCTGCAGTATTTCTACGTTGTGCTCAACAAATTCATTGGAGAACGATGTATTCAATTTTCCTCCGTGCATATTGAGTTCAAACAAACGTTTTAGTTCATCATTTTGGGTTTTACCTTTTTTCCAATTTAAAAAAACGAGTTTTTCTAACATGTAGCGAACTTGAACTCTTTTCTGATAAGAATCCAATCCATCATAAGGCGAATTGATATTTGAATTGATTCGAGCAGCACTGTCCAGAAACTGAAAATTCAACAAGGAATTTATCATTGTTTTTTGAAGATCCAGTATGAACTTATTTGTAAACTCATGGTCCTCTTCTTCATAAGAACTAAACAATAAATCGCACAACCTTTTGAGTTCATAATTAGACCCAAATTCCAATAGAGCGATGGCAATTCTTTCCATGATGACGAAGTGCTTATCCTCCAGGCTGACATTCATAGTGGCAATTTCTATCAAGTCAAGTAAAAACAATTGGTTGCTTCTACTGATTTCTGATTTATCACTCAGCAACTCCATTCTCTCTTTGAATAATGGCAACCATGTTTCTTCTTCATGCAGTGAATTTCCCTCAATTTCTGATTGCAAGATAAAACGGTATCGCATTGCATCGAGTAAAAATTGTAGCTCCGGATTCAAAGGTTTTTCTTTAGGTTTTTTCGGGGGTAGTGGCTCAATTGTGTCTTGAATCTCATCTTCCATTTCGAGTAGTAATTCAGAAATGTCTTCCTCCGGTGGTTTGTCTTCTAATAAATCTTCCTTCGAATTTATTATGGTCAAATGAAATTGAGCGGTGTGCGCTTCCCATCTTCCTATTCGATTAAATCTGGGAATCAAGCTCTCGCTATCTGGATCATGGTCAAAATATTGAACCTTGCCGTCTCTCCAATCAAATCGATCAAAAGTTTGGTACTCTTTGTATAGATATTTGGCTATTAAATTTAAATTCAAGACATCAAATACTTCCACCGGGAATTTACAATTCTCAATTTTATCCAGAAGTGCCATGACCATCTTGCTATCATTCGAATCGATAATTGAATTTTCTGAATTGGAATTTTGGTAAGAATTATATATCCATCTGCTTAAAGTGGTAGGGTAAGTTGTATTGTAAAAAATATATTTTTCGTCATTGCTTGTTTCATCAAATTTGAAACTCAAAAAACGATTGATAAAACTCTTCGGATGAATGGCTGGATAATACCCATTGATAAGATATTTTACCGTTTTATAAGCCTGGATTAATAATTTCATCGTTTCGTTGTCAACCCCAGTATTCTTAAGGCCTGAATTGAAAATGTGTTCCTTAATTTCTTTATCCAACACCCTTAATGCATCTGAAGCATGAATGATAAGGTTAAATAGAAACTGGGCGTCTTTCTTTGAACTGATGTTACCGTTTTTTAACAACCGAATGCTAAATTTCAAACTTGACAGATGTCGAAACCAGGTAATCGTATAGCTATTGGGAAATCCGTGTGAATTTTTATTTACATTATTGTATTTATTTCTAATGGTACTTTTGATCTCCTTATTGACATAGGATTTGGTATAGGGTTGCCAGGGGGAAGAGATGATCTCGTCCAGGTCATCGGAGTATTCGAGCTGCCCCTTTTTAAAGCGCAAATCTTTTTTAGGATATTTTAATTGAAGTAATCGACTTTTAGGTGAGAATTTCGCAATCCATTTTTTATCTGATTCATTGTCTTTGTTCTCCGTATTAATTTCTGCTGGTGGAATCTGACTCCAAAGTTTGGATATGATCTTATACGTAGCCTCGCTATCGGTTGCAATAGCCTCATCTAGAATTCCCATTTGCCACTGAACTATGCTGCCTACAACAAACCCATCTTTATTTTTTAATCCTAAACGTTTGTAATATGCATTGACTATTTCAAAAGGAATAGACTCAAGTTGGACATTCTTGTATAGTTGTTGGAATATATCCAAGGACTGATACTCCTCTAATAAAAGCTTTACTCTCTTCTTTGGCGATTGATTCTTATCAAACTCAAGTGCGATATACAATCGTATCAGATCTGGTTCTGCAATGGGAACAATACTGGTCTCCCATATGGATTCTTGCGTGAATTCTGAATTGATGCTTAATCCATCCAATTCTTCGACGATCGAGCCACAAAGGATTAGTACTTGTCTGCCATATTGATTTTTAACCCCTGCTTCCAGTATTTGTTCCATTTGAATATTTGATTCAATAAATTGGGAACACAACCTTTTTTCTTCTCCTCCCTGACGAATCAAATCCAGTAGTATAGAAAGGATAATTATCAAATCAACGGCTTCGGCACTGCACGAAAGATAGGGTACATATTGATCGCCGAAAGTGCTATTATCAATTTTACTACTTTGACTTTTTTCAAGTAAGAGACTACAATTGTCCAATAAAGGACTGGTATTACTATCAAGAAATAGTCGCCAAATCTTTTTTAGTATCATTTCTGATTCTTCATTGACGAAGTCATAGAATCTTGAAACAATGGGATGAAATCTATTCTGATACGCATCGTCCTGAATGTAAGGATGCCTGTAAGATTGGAGTACGGTTGGAAGTACATATAGTTTCTCCCATACGTCGGCAAATTTTAACTCTTCCAGTGAACTCAGTAAAATAGGAGTACTGGAGTCTTCATCTGACAGAGCCTCAAGAATAAACATGAAGTTTGAAGATTCTTTGGGTTGATTTCTTAAACAATTCGTAAAGTACCAATCAGAAGTAAAGCAGGTGGTCTTCATTTTTTGTGGGTTTTCATCAGAAATATTGAATGCTATGGAGACAACTTAAAATAATGTCGTCAACTCAGATCTTATCCTTCCATGGAATTCAATTTTTCAATTCAATTTATTATTATAATCTTTATATCCATTAGTTAAATCTACAGCTCTTGATAAACTCCTTTAAGAGCAAATCCGATTCGATTTTCTTATCCTCTTCCTCCGTTGTTAATCCAAAAATACCTCTTTCGTTGATTTGTAATTTTAGTAAACTTTGCACTCCATCATTGCTTATTGGAGCATTAAAAGCGGTGCGCCAAAGGCTATAATTTTCTT
>JBCCVV010000169.1:0-14830 GCA_039194925.1 Bacteroidota bacterium | reverse complement strand
TTTCTTTGTATTAAGATAGCCTTTAATCTGTGATTCTCATAGGGTTTTACCTACTTATGAATATGCCTAATGTCAAGGTGTTAAAGATTACGTCAAAGGTGTTTCAACCAATACATTTCTGCAAAGAACGGAGTAGTACTATCTTAACCTAATCATTAAATTTAAATCGTAAATCATGACCTGTAGATTGTTGATGTACAGGTCATTTATTATTTTTCTCTGGCGTTTTTGAGAATATAGTAGAATTCATTGGGATCATCATGATTCAGATACAGCGTACCCCGAAATGTCTTATAGTCATCTATTTTGTAGCGCTTGCTGTCATCTTTAAGATACATACTGATAATGGAAGCAGGACTTGCTTTTCCACAAAAGAAGCAGGCGGCATATGGGTTGAATGAAAGACTCAATAGTTCCCCTTCTTCGTCAAAAGGGATAACAAAACCTTCAATTATCACTTCTTTTCCATGCAAACGCTCTGCTTCTTTGCTAAAAACGGGAGCGTACACTTCCATATCCAATTCTTTGAAATAGCGAAGTTTGTATTGAATATCCATCAATATTTTCCAATCCAATTCAATGGGTCCGGATGTAAAATCAAAAATACTGGATTTAATCTCAGGCTCGTTTGTATGAATTTCTTGACTTTCGGTGGTGGCCACCCAACCATATTCTTCCTGAATCCAACGATATATGGTGTCACTGGTGTAATAGTCACCTTCAGAAGTCTCCGTATTGGAAACCAAATTGCCTTCTACGGTATCCTGATCTTCAGCAGACTTCATTCCGATTGAATCAAGAAATTTGTATCCCGTGAATACACAAACGATTAGAGCAGAAAAAAGAAGTATTTTAAGTATTCTCTTCATTTACAACTAGTTTTCCGAAAGGATTTCTGATACATCCATTCGCATGGCTTGCCAAGCCGGTAATAAGGCCGAAATTATTCCTACCAACAAAGTTAACAAGAATAATAATACTTCGCCATTCACCCATCCAAATCCAAATTGGAGATTATAACTACTTTCTGCTTGTTGATTTAAAAAATAAATACCTACTCGACTAAGCAACCAGCCCAATATATAACCCAGAAAAGCCAGCAGTACCCCTTCTAAAACCAACAGACCAAACAAATGCCCGGGACGATACCCAACGGATCGCATTAATGCCAATTCATATTTTCTGTCTTTTAAGCGACCATACAGGACAAAGAATACGCTAAATCCAGCCATAAGCATAATGCCTCCAGCAATTAGATTCAAGGTTGTGGCTCCAATTCCAAGCATGAAAAACAGACGGTTGATTTCGAGAGCAGGAAGAACGGCCTGCATATTGGTTTGTTCATTTATGATCCTTGGCATATTCAATGCCGAAAGTTTGGTTTTATACTGCAACAAGATGGCTGTTATCTCCATACTATCCGCAGTAATGACGTGATCACCATGGTCATGATCATGATCGTGCTCGTGGTCATGGTCATGATTATGCTCGTGGTCATGCTCAAAATGCAATTCAATTGCGTGTAATGTATCTAAAGGGGCTTCGTGTTCGTCTTCGTGAGAATGAACTTGCCACACGCTTTCGATATTACACAATACCAATTGATCAAGGACTGTATTTGTCGCTTCTAATATCCCGACAACTGTGTACGGGTGATTGTCATGTACGTGGCCACCTTTAACATCGCCATGCGTGCCCATAAAGGTGTCTCCAACCTTTAGATTAGACCTTTTTGCAACACTTGCACCTAACGTAGCTTCCATTGATTTGGAATACAATTGGCCTTCAGATAGTTGGGCATCGTATTTCTTTAAGTAATCATGCGTTGTACCCAGGATTCGATACCCCATATAGGAATCACCATATGCGAGTGGAATGGCTTCCTTTACCATGGGATTATCCATTATTTTACGCGCTTCGGCAAGTTTTATGTTTCCGGTAGGCGAATCCAAGTGGTAAATCGCTGACAGTACAAGTTGTAGCGGGCTACCTTTACCTCCCACAACCAAATCAATGTTTTTCAAATCTCTTTGAAATTTTTGCTCCAGTTGATTTTGAATGATAAGCATCAAGGATATAATCCCAACTCCAAAAAGAAGCAGACAGACACAAAGTGCGGTGTTGAGAGGTTTATGTATTATGTTTTTCCAGGCTATTCTTCCAAGCATCTCATTTTATCATTAGTTAGCCAATGCGTTTAATTCAATACAATCCTTAACTTCAGAGCGAAGGCGATCATCGTGGGTAACGATAATAAGTGCGGCTTCATTTGTGACAGCTTCTTCGATTAATAAGTCGATTACTTGTCTACAGTTTTTATTGTCTAAAGCACTGGTGGGTTCATCGGCCAGTATAAGTTTTGGACTATTCATAACGGCTCTTGCGATGGTAGCTCTTTGCTGTTGGCCCACACTCAATTTATTAGGACTGCGTTGTAAAACGTCACCAATATTTAGACGATTCGCAATGGTCATGGCTTTGCTTTTATCGGCCGAATAAGGAGAAACGATCAAATTTTCCAAAATCGACAAGGATTCAATGAAGTAGGCCTGTTGGTACACGATGCCAATATTTTGCCCTCTGAATTGATCCATTTTTGCGGAGGATAGATTCGAAACTGTTTTCCCTTCAATGACAACCTCACCACTTGCTGGTTGTCGCAACCCCGCAAGCAGATGCAGCAGGGTGGTTTTGCCACAACCCGATTCTCCACAGATCAAAAGAGCTTTACCCGGATCAACCTGAAAATCAGGAAATGAAATTAGATTTGAATCAGGATATTGGTATGTGATGTTACTAGTTTTGATCATTCATACGGTATTTAAAATTGCGTTTCGCTTTTATTTTTAAAATCGACAAGTAGCATACGAAGTAAAACGCTAAAGATAGGTGATTAAAGTATAATTTTACAGATGGAAATTTCACTAATTTACGGTCGATTTGGTTTTTGCAAGACATCGGTCAAGTAATTTTTGCAATCCTTCTTTTGGTAAACTCTTACCTATAAATACGATCGTACTTTTCTTGATGTCGGAAATGTTCCAGGCTCTTTTTGCCTGAAGGTCCAATCGTTTTCCAACGGACTGCAAAATGTATTGCTCCTCCTTGTTTTCAAACCAAATCAACCCTTTTATCCTATACAATCCTTGGGATTGAAAGATCAAATAGACCATTAATTGATGATGAAGAATATTGAAATCAAAGGGTGAGTCAAATGTAAACGTGAGGCTGTGAATTTCCTTTGTATGCTTGTGATGGTGATGGGCATGAGGTTTGTGAACGGGGAAATTTAATTCGTCTGCCTTATGTTCATGTGCCGTAGGATGTGAGTGTGAGTGTGAGTGCGAATGTAATATGTTTTCTAATTTCTCATTGGTATTAAAGTTTTTTTCAAGGATTGGGAATTGTCCGATCTGTCCTTTTAATACTTTAGCTAGTGGATTTAATTCACGCAATGTATTTTCTAAAGAGGAAAGATATTTTTCACTTACAAGATCAATCTTATTAATCAACAAGACGTCACTGTAGGAGATTTGATTAATGGCTTCCTCCGTTTCCTTTAGGTGATCTTCCACCAACTCCGCATCAATCAGACAAACGATGGCGTTGAGCGGGAAGTGTTTTTTTATAAGTGGATGAGAAATAAATGGTTCCGCCAGGCCAGTTGGATCTGCAACTCCCGTAGCTTCTATGATTACCTCATCAAATTCATCTTTTCGTTCGTGCAGTTCATTCAGTATATCATATAGATTATCATTCAATGTGCAGCAAAGGCAGCCATTATTTAATTCTACAATGGTTTCATCCGGTCGCAATACCAATTCATTATCAATTCCTTGCTCACCAAATTCATTTTCGATTATGGCATATCTGGTGTCTTTATTCTTTTCCAAGAGATGATTAAGAAAGGTGGTTTTACCTGCACCTAGAAATCCTGTGAGTATGGTTACTGATTTGTTCAAACAGAACGATTTTTAATGGTAAAAAGAATGTAGTTCGTTGTTTCTTAAGGAAGGGAATCAACAGAACAACTAAGACGAAGCGCAAAATAAATTTAAAATCCTTAATTAAATGCAACATTGTTGCAAAAATATGGTGAAAAACTTGCTGATGCAACTTTGTTGCATTAAATTTGTCGGACAAGCGATACAAGTCAGTCGTTTGAAGCTTTGTTTGAAATAATTACGATTCGGGAATTAAATGCAGAGATGTCGAAACAACTGAAAGTGAGACAGTATTTTGAACATCTTTTCCGAATGAATAATAAGTATAGTTTTAGTGTGTTTTTTGTCTTAACATGCTTTACAAAGATCCTTATGCTGCAAGAGCATTAGGTTGGTTAATAAGGTAGCGGGTACAGCGTCGCTACCTTTTTTTATTTCTGGAAATCAAAAAGAGAATAGAGAATAAGAAAAGCGAGGAGAATTAATTCACATTATTCTTCGTACGTTAAGGGATACACAAAGGAAAAATTCGTTTGACTTACTGTATTTCCAAATCGAAGAAAACGAAGGGTGCTACATTGCGTACGCCATCATTTGCTCCCAAAGAAAATCGATAGTTTCCTGCTACTAGTGTTTGAGGAACTTCATATTCAAAATCGAAATTGAATTCGGTACTTACATTTGCATCAAAAGGAAAAGCAGCATTGGTCGCGAATGTATTTCCTGAGGATAAATCCGTGTAAGCCAAGTACAATACACCGTTTCCTCCGTCGCTTAGAGACCTATTGTCTGTTACCTGACCTTTAAATCGAATCGTTTCTCCTTTTTGTACAGAAAAACTATTGGTTGTTGGTTCTTCAACACTGATTTGTGGAGAAACTGCGTCTGCTGGATTTTGGATTTTCAAAGAAAAGAAATTGGCAAAAGGGCTATCGTTACCTGATTCATCAATCACTTGAATATGAAAGTGATAATTGCCGGCGGTAACATTATCAGGCACATTAAACGATCTTGAGACTTGCGCTGAAGTTCCAGTTATATCTGCAATTTCGAGTATCGTCCAATCTGTGGTTTGATTGTTAACATTAGGAACGGATACCGCTGGGGCACTGCCACCCCCATGACCATGACAGTCGAAGTTATTATGGACATCTACTTTGTATTGGGAAAGCGCAACATCATCGCGGAATAAGGCATTAAAACTAAGCTCACCACCTCCTTCCAATAGAAAAACAACAGGTTCCTGGCCTCCACATATTTCTGCCTCCACGGGTTCAGGTGTATAATTTGATACATCCATAGTAGGAGCAATAAGATCGACCTCTTCACTTCCACAGCCAAACGCAGAGATGACAAAAATGAGTAAAATGGATTTAAAATCTATTTTCATTGGATGAATAATTTGCTATTCTCTTAAATCATGTTTTGTCCATTTAACAACAATGGGAATGGACTCGACTTCAATTTATACAATAAAGTAAATCGTCTTGTTCGTTTCTTTTTGCAATAGTGTTGCAAATATAAAGCAAAATTTGGTTATTGCATCTTAGTTGCAGTATATTTGTGGTATGGGAGTTGTAAGGAAAACGAAATCAGTAAAACTTATTCTTGAGGCTGTTGAAAATTCAAACCAGGCTTTATCTGTAGTCGAATTGGTCAAACGATTTGAGAATAATATGAATAAGACGACGGTGTATAGAATATTGGAGAGATTGGAAGAAGAAAAAGTATTACATTCCTTTACCGGTCAGAATGGCCTTAAGTGGGTGGCCAAGTATCAGGATTATTTTTCATCTGAGAAAACACATATCCATCCCCATTTTCAATGTCAAAACTGCGGTAAATCCGAATGCCTTGCCATAAATATTCCCATCCCTAATGTGCCTGACTATCATATTGATTCAGCGAACCTAATTCTTAGCGGGCATTGCAGTTCATGTATGTCCTAGTTTTTAATCTTCTGAAGGTGAAATATAAAATTGTGCAATGAGGCATGTTCTTTTCTATGTTTTATTACTTTTCAACTCGGTCGTAGTAGGTCAAGTCAGTGGAATCATAGTTGATGACCATTCGCACCCTTTGCCCAATGCTACAATCCTTGTTCTTCCGGATAGTATATTCACAAGCACCAATACTAAAGGCAGATTTTCAATTCCAGACTTAAAAGATGGGTCTTACCAAATAAGGACCTCTTACATTGGATATAAAGCGGACGTATCTGTTTTTGAGATTAAAAACAAAAGAGCAAATAAAATCAGAATTGTTCTGACTCCTGATGATGAGGTTCTGGAGACATTGGTAATCAAGGAAGAACATGCCAAGCAGGAAGTAACGCTGCAAACCGACCATATTCAAGAGGACTTTTTGCAAGAGAATTTGGAAGGATCATTTGCAAAAACAATAGAGAAATTACCTGGCATCAGTGCGATAAATGTTGGTGTGGGAATAGCAAAGCCCGTTATTAGAGGCCTGTCTGCGAATCGTATTATTGTCAATCATCAAGGTATCAAACAAGAAAGTCAACAGTGGGGAAGCGATCATGGTCTGGAGATTGATCAATTTGATGTGGAGAGAGTGGAGATAATTAAAGGGCCTGGATCTCTGCAATATGGCTCGGACGGATTGGGGGGTGTGATTAATATTATGCCCGATAAAATCTTACCAGAGAATAGTTACGAAGGAAGTATTCTTGGAGTATACAAAACCAATAATGACCATGTGGGAGGTTCGGCGAGTCTTGGATTTAATCGGAACAACTGGTTTATGACAGCGCGCTACTCACGTCAGGATTTTGCCGATTATCAAGTACCAGCGGATCGATTTTTATACAACAGCTTTGAATTACCTTTAATAAACAATCGACTTAAAAATACAGGGGGTAACGAGTCCAACGTAAGCATCAACGCAGGTATTAATAAAGATTGGGGCATTACCAGGTTGCTTTATAGTCATTATTCATTGAATGCTGGATTGTTTAGTGGTGCCGTAGGCATTCCCAGATCTTATGCACTGACCGATGATGGAAATTATCGCGACATTGATGTGCCGCAGCAAAAAGTCGATCACTACCGCGCTTCTTTGAATCAAACATTCTATTTCGGTGAAAATCATTTGGTATTTGACATTGGTTTTCAACGCAACTTGCGTCGTGAGTTTTCGGAACCAGAGTTTCACAGTATCCCACTTACACAGCTTGAAGATCCCAATGATAAATTGGCGATTGAGCTCATTTTAGAAACATTTAGTTTTGCCTCACACTATGAATTTCATACGACTTCGGATTGGAAACACATTGTCGGACTGAATGCCCAATGGCAAGACAACCAGCGTGGAGGTTTTGAATATCTGCTTCCTGATTTCAAGACGTTTCGTGGAGGTATATTTGCCATATCGGAAAAAGAGATTAGCGAAAATTGGCTTGTTAATGGTGGGTTGCGTCTAGATATTGGTCAAAACGATTCTGAATTTTTCCGCCAGTACGTATGGGATAGCAATGAAAATATAACGGACTCGTTGATCTCGGTGCTAACAGATGACACTTTTTTTAATTGGTCCGCATCTATTGGTTCGAATTGGACGCTTGCGGATGGTCAGTGGACTATAAAAGCCAATTTGGGTAAAAGCTTTAGAGTGCCTTATCCGGCAGAGACTGTTTCGAATGGTATTCATCATGGCACGTTTCGACATGAGGTGGGAACACCTGATCTTGATTCAGAGCATGGATATCAGCTCGATTTGGGTGCATATTGGATCAAGAATAGATTTGAAGGGAGCCTTTCTTTTTACTTTAATTATTTTGATAATTTCATCTATTTAGGGCCTACTTTTCCCGCTCAGTTTTCACAATTGCCCGAAGCAGGTCAGATTTTTCAGTACAGGCAGGACGATGCGATATATACCGGTTTTGAATTGCAATGGGAGTGGGAACTTCTACCCGCATTAGAACTACATCAAGCAATTGATTTTGTGCAAAGCTATAATCCTAAAACAAGATTGGCATTACCTTTTACTCCACAACCATCCATTCGTACAGATCTCCGTTATACTCCATTTTTGGCTTCATGGATGGAAGATACTTATTTGGAAATCGGGCATGAATACCATTTCGCTGCATCCGGTAGTTTGCGCATAGACCGATCCGAGCAACCCACTCCGGCCTATCAACTTTGGACGGTAGGATTGGGCTCCAATCTTCACATTGGAGATCAAAAAATAAATGTCAACTTTCAAGTGCAAAACGTATTTAACGTGAGCTATTTAGCACATTTAAGCCGATATCGGATTATTAATATTCCCGAGCAGGGCAGAAATATAGTTTTAACGATGAAGATTCCATTTAGAGGAAATCTTTAAAAACTATCCCTTACTAATTGAATCCACAAGAATATATTCTATTCTATATACGAAGCTGTTTTCAATGGAACTTATTCAGGATTGGTACTTAACTCCTTGATGTTTTAATGCCAGTGATGTACAATTTTATTTAATATAGGGTCAAAGATGCTAAATGAAAAGTGGGGGTGTAAAAAGGAAACGGACAGCAGCATCTTCTGTGGCTAAGCGTGTCGGTCGTATCAATTTGGAAAATAATTGGAGTACTGATAAATTGGTATTATCGATGCTTTATGAAGATCAAAATAAAGGTTTAAGCAACCCTATTTGAGAAGCTGCTTAAACCTGAGTTTCTTTATGATTGTAAACAGAACTCAACGTCTGCTGTAGTTTTTTCAGCACAATCATGATCTACACACGCTTCTACCTCAAGATGGAAGCACTGACCAGCTGGATAACTACACAAGTCAACTTCTTGTTCGAAAGTTATTACTTTGTCATGCTCGTGCTCATCATAATCAATGATCTTATCGTTCACATCGCCTTCCGGGTGAAGTATGATCTCCACTTCGTGATTTTCATCCGAGGCTGTAATGTCAACATGTATATGGACATCTGCACAATCTGATACAACTTCGTCAGGAGTAGGTTCTTCAATAGTAATTGTAATTGTGTTTGTACCAGGCTCATCGTCCTCATCATCCCCACAACTTGAAACAAATACTCCCAGTACAAGGAAGGCACATAAGTAATAAAATTTAAATTTTTCCATATTTGAATTTTTAATTTTTTAAGTAAATCATTCTTCTCTTAAACAATTGAAAGAATGCAAATATAATAATAAGTATTTAAGATGCAACACTGTTGCATTTGCTTTAATTTTGTTTACTTTTGGAAAAATGATGCGTTTAAAAAGTGCCTTCGGCGACAAAATTCATGAAATATCTACTTCTTCTATTTTTCCTTTCTTTTTGCCTCCACGACTTTACATTTGCACAAGGCCAAGATGCTAATTTCCCACCTGCTGAAAATCCACCTGAAATTAATGTAAAAAGAGCCTATGCTAAAATTGAAGTTGACGGTAATCTTGATGAAGTGGACTGGAATGAAGCGGCAGCAATATCAGACTTTTTTAGAATAGAACCTCGACAAGGCGGTAAGGTTAAGTATGAAACGATTGTACGCTTTTTATATGATGATAAAAATCTATACGTCGGTGCTTTCTGCCGTGACAGTCTTGGAATAAATGGTATACGTGTTCAGGATTTACGTAGAGATTTCTCTTGGGGTGTCAATGATCTTTTTGGAATTGCGCTTGATCCGCAAAACCTGAAACAATACGCGCAGGCGTTTCAAACCACACCCTATGGGAATCAACGGGATTTTCAAAATTTCGGGGGTAATAGTTTTGATAACGGTTGGAATACGCTTTGGAAAGTAAGGACGCAACGCACCTCCGAAGGGTATACAGCGGAGTTTGCGATTCCTTTTACCACACTTAGATACGATAAACCCAACGATGGTCAACCGGTGGAGTGGGGAGTGACGCTGGTTCGGTATGCTCGCCGTGATGTAGAAGTATCGACGTATCCTCCAATTCCGCAATCGTTTACGCCCTACAGAATGACCTATGCGGCCAAATTGACCGGGATTGAAGTGCCGCCTCCATCAGCGAATGTACGTATTGAACCTTATTCTCTTTATCAGTACGATAGAATAGAAGAAGGTGGCGCGTCCAACTCTTCGGATGATTTAAAAATAGGAGGAGATGTGAAATGGGCTATTGATCCTCGTACCGTTTTGGATTTTACATTTAATACGGATTTTGCTCAAGCCGATGTGGACCGAGCGGTGAATAACCTGGAGCGGTTCAACATATTTTTCCCTGAGCAACGTCAGTTTTTTTTAGAGAATTCTGGGATCTGGGCAGGTAGTCAACAGCAATCCATACGGCCATTTTTCAGTAGAAGAATTGGTCTGCAAGGTAGTTTTAATGCCGAGCCCGCTCCGATACAAATAGGAACCAGATTTACTCAACGTACGGAAAAACAGGCTATCGCGGGGTTGTTCGTAAGGCAAGGAGCAACGGATAATTCTCAGGTTTCTAATTTTGGGGTCGCGCGTTATCAGCGAAATTATGGGAGGGAGAATAATGTTGGTGTAATGATTACCCATCGTCTGGACGAACAATCTGAAAAGCTAGGTCTATCTGGAAACAACAATACAACTTTGACGCTGGATGGTCAGATCCGACCTACTAGTGTATGGAATATAAACTATCTCTTAAGTGCATCCATAGATGAGCAAACTGGCCAAACCGGTTACGCTGGCCGTGTCTTTATAGGTGGTACTTCTAATAAATACTATTTGGGATATTCTGCCGAAGTTACAGGTGCCAATTACAATCCCGGAATAGGCTTCGTAAGGCAAAATGATCTGATCAGTCACAATCCTGGTGGATACTTTATCTGGAGACCGAAGAATATTTCATGGATAAGAAGATGGGATCCGGGTGTATTTGTCAACTACAATCATGATGCTTCAGATCCTTCAAGATTCCAGCAGGCAAGCCTATATATTTTTCCTGTGTATTTATGGTTTAAAGACAATAGTTTTATTGAGGTGTCAGCCACTCCAACCTGGCAAAATATCAATTTCGGATTCGCCCCATTAGGTATTTTGATCGAACAGGATCGCTACTTCTATATGCGATATACGCTGCGATACAATACCGATCAATCTAAAAAATGGTCGGCAAGTGCTAGTTATAATTTTGGTGAATTCTACAATGGTAGGCGCAATACGTTACGATTCTCGGGCAGATTGGCTCCTATTCCTCATGCGGCCGTGACCTTTGATTACGAGCGCAATGATTTGAATGGAGTAGGTATTAACGAAAGTGACCTTACCGCTAATCTCTACACCATCGGTTCAAGATTTGCCTTAAATCCCAGGGTACAACTTTCAGCATTTTATCAGTACAACAGTTTTGATGATCAAGGCAGATTGAATGTCAGGGCAAGTTGGGAATACCGACCTTTATCCTTTGTTTATGTTGTATTTAACGATACTCAAGTCGACAACGATTTTTTACAATTTCAAGAACAACAATTCATTTCCAAGATTACATTGGTGCAGCAGTTTTAGATCTTATTGGATTTTTAGATATGGTCTCTAGGCATGGATTTAATAGAGCAGATTATTGGCACAAAGATCGTTTTTGTACATGTCTAACTAAAATTGATGCATAGCCTCAAAACAATCATCGAGTACATCTATAAACCATATGCCCTTAACCCTCAACCACGAATAAAAAAGTCCTCATTCCACTTAAGGAACAAGGACCATATCAATTAAATAGTTCTATCTAAAACTAACGTTGAATAATCAAACGCTCCGTTATAATTTCTTCTACGGTTTGAATGCTGATTAAATAGGCACCCGAACTTAGGTTGCTTACATCCAAGGAAGCTTCATCTACATCTTTATACGATTGTCGGATTACTTCCTGTCCCTGAATATTAAATATTCTAATTTGGCTCATTTCGTCCTGAACTCGAATCATCAGTACATCAGATGCGGGATTTGGATACATTTCGACATCCAATTCCAGATGTCCTTCCTCATCGTAAGTTTGGATGGATGTTATTTCCTCAATCGTAGCTACAGCACCAATATTTGATCCCGAAGCCAAGGACCCGGTAACAGTAACTTCATCTATGTAAATCTGATCTCCATTTCCACTGGCGTCGCACTGAAAACGGAATTGTGCCCCATCCGTAAGATTATACGATGCAGCATCCAGCGTTACGGTTGCCGTGTAGAATGAACCATTGGTGAAACTCGTGCCACTGGCATAGGTTGCAACCGTTTGCCATCCGGAGCCATCATTATATCTTACCCAAAAATCTTCACCATTCTCCATACTGTTTGGATAGAAGTAAAAATTAACTTCAACGCTTCCCAGACCGGCAAGATCATAGCTTGGAGAAGTCATGGACGATGCCGTACCACTATTGTCTCTTAAGCGGATAGAGTATGAACCTTCCCATGATCTGGATCCTGAATATCTGGCACAATCACTGCCACCATCTATCCAGCCTTCAAAACCAGTTTCAAAGAAGTATCCTACGGTAAATGGAGTTCCACCACCGGAGCATCCGGTTGTTGATCCAGACGTTGAGGTTGTTCCAGAATTATTTCCTGCCGCGTCAAAGGCTCGAACACCAAAACTATAGGTTGTACAAGCCGTAAGGCCAGTGATATTAACCGTTGTACCCGCTGTAGTTCCTATTGCAGTACCGTCAACAAAAACTTCATAGCCGGTAACACCTACATTATCTGAGGAAGCATTCCACGAAAGTGTGACTTGTGTATCTTGCTCATTACTTACGGATAAGTTTGTTGGTGTAGTAGGCGGGTCTGTATCCGGGCCACTGCCTCCAATACAGAAGTCTGTTGCCTCGCTACTGGTAAAGCTACCTCCGCTGGCAAGAACAGTTCCTCCATTGGATAATGTATAGGATCCGTTTCCATACGAACAACAAATACCATCTCCATAGCTGTCAAAAATGGTAAAGGTGTAGCAATCGTCAACCAGGCAGATTACCTCTGTGATGGTAGAACCATCCGGAGAGCTACCATATGTACCTCCACTTGCTACTGTTGTGCCGCCATCATTTACGATTGTCCAACTGGTTTCCTCAGGATAATTATCGAGCGTTATGGAAAGAGTGACCTCCGTTCCATTACATCCAGGAGGACAGCTTGGACAGTCAGGACCACCACAATCGACACCTGTTTCCTGACCATTTTGAATTCCATCGTTACATGTTGGTCCTCCGCCACCTCCAGCAGCTTGAAGCGCTCCAAGTGCGTTGACTCTACCATTCGCATATTCATTGTCGAAGCCTGAAGCTCCCATGTCAATAGCCGTAGTATAAAGAATATTTTTAACCTCGCTTGAAGTCAAACTTGGATTGTATCCCAGAACAAGGGTCGCTACACCTGCGACTACAGGACAAGCAGAGGATGTACCTCCAAAATTAGAGGTGTAGTTCGTTGAGTTATAACCCGGTCCACCCATTCTATCTGTTGTACGTACACCTGCACCCGGTCCACCTACATTATTAGACGGAGCCATGATATCCAAAGTTGGTCCATAATTTGAGTACGCAGAACGAATTCCAGTATTCGCAAATGCACCGACTGCAATTACATTAGCGTTTCTTGCCGGATAATCCACACAACTCTTATATCCATTTCCAGAAGCAAATACGATAACACAGCCCAGGCCTCCACGGCCATTGGAGTTGGCATCCGCTATGGCATTGTTGATATTGGAAAAGTTGGCCGTACACGAGGTATATCCCCAGCTATTGCTTAGTACATCCGCTCCGGCATTTTTAGCCCAGGTAATGCCGTCTGCAATATCCTGAGTGGATTCTCCACCAACGAAGATATTTACAGAAATTATATTGGATAAAGGCGCCACACCCCGGACACCAATGTTATTGTGACTTGCTGTTATTGATCCGGCACATGCCACACCATGGTCACTTCCACTTATGGCATCACCATTTCCGTTGTTGGCAGGGCTAAAACCTGCGGTATATCTGCTCTGTCCGGAACTGTTGTTGAGGTCTTCATGGTCTTCCATACCGTCATCAATTACGGCAACTGTTGTGGTAGAGGAACCTAAAGAAATATTCCACGCTTCCAATGCATTACAATCTGCATCATTGGCACCAGTAACTCCATCAAGAGTTTGTCCTGTATTGTTCATTTGAAACTGCTGGCTGAAAAGAGGATCATTGATTTGATACCGTTCGATTGGAGCATAAAAATCTGGTTGTGAAAATGTACACAAACCACTTTCTTTTAAGCTGTTTGCAGCTTCCAATGCTCGACTGGCATCTTCCAATTCTATTCGATACGTACCAAATTTTTTCGTAATTCTTACCATACCAAAATTCATAGCGAGATCCATTAAAGCTTCTCTGTCATTCTTGTCTTCAAGTTGAACCACAATAGTTTGTGTAGGATAAATAACAAATCCATCCGAAAGCGTATATCCGGGGCTGATTTGTGCAGTTCCGGGTGCGAAACCGAGACTGTTTGCCAGTGTTTGAGAATTTGTTTCAGAGTTAGATTCAAGAACTGCGTAAGGTTTGTGTGCCCAGCTTTTGAATTGTTTTAAGTTTGTTGGAGTCATCGCCGTCAGCGTAGTGGGCGCATTGGCAGTTACTATGAAGTGAGTTTTACTAGGGGTTAGTTCAACACGTTTGTCGTCCGCCCAGTAATAGTCATTAGTTTGAGCCGTCGAAATGGAGGCCCATAAGAAGCATACTGCTCCCAGGAGTAAAGTCCTTAGCATATTACTTAAGTTTAATTAGATAATAAATTATTAGGAATGAACTATTAACAAAATTTTGCGATAATTCTAAAGGGCATAATTGTAAACATGATCAGTGCTCACCTTCAAAAGTTAAATGTATGTAAAATAAAATCAATAAAACAATATTTGGTAAGGAAAAATTTAAAGAGAATTTTTT
>JBCCVV010000168.1:0-15011 GCA_039194925.1 Bacteroidota bacterium | reverse complement strand
GACAAAGAGAATTAAGAAATCAAATAAATCCAAAGGAGATTCTTCCAATTATCTCTACTTCATAAAATTTCTATGGTCGGCTCTGGGAGTAGGATTACTACTCGCCGCATGTGTGTTCATATACATATCTAAATTCGAACTCCCCGACACCAAAGAGCTCGAGCAACCCAAGTATGAGATTGCCACCCGTATTCTATCCGACGATGGCAGAGAGCTCGGTAAAGCATTCACACTGAACCGTGTCTGGCTGCAATATGAAGAAATCAACCCTAAAATCATCGATGCTTTAGTTTCAACAGAAGACGAACGATTCTTCAGTCATAGTGGAATCGATGCAAGAGGGACATTGCGAGCGATAGTATTTTTGGGCAAATATGGTGGCGCAAGTACCATAACTCAACAATTGGCCAAACTTTTTTTCACGCAAAGGTCAAGATCATTTTTTCCTCGTGTCTGGCAAAAGCTGAAAGAATGGGTCATTGCCATTGAATTCGAAAAGCAATACACAAAAGAAGAAATCCTTGCCATGTATTTGAATAAATACGACTACCTCCATGGTGCAAATGGAATAGCGGCAGCAGCAAATACATATTTTGGTAAAGATCAAGCTAATTTATCCGTCTCAGAAGCAGCAATGCTGGTTGGTTTATTAAAAAACCCTTGGATCTACAACCCTAAAAATCATCCGGAAAATGCACATTCCCGAAGGACTGTCGTCATGAAGCAAATGGTCCGTAACGGGAAGCTGAAGGAGCCAATGTTCGAGGAATTGAATGCAGAGCCAATAGATATGTCTTCATTCAAGCGCATTGATAATTACAGTGGCATAGCGCCATACTTTCGTGCAGAGCTGGTAAAGGAAGTGAAGCAAATCCTTGAGCAAGAAGAATATTCAAAACCTGATGGAACAAAATACAATCTGTATACAGACGGTCTTGTCATCAATACCACCATCGACTATGATATGCAAAGACATGCAGAAGCAGCCATGAAAAAACATATGCAAGATCTGCAAAAACGATTTTTCATACGATGGAAAGGAAAGGATCCGTGGAAATATGGAGCAGATAAAAATCAATTAAAAATCAGACAGTCCAACCTGAACAGACAAATAAGAGAATCCCAACGCTTCAAACGTATGCGCCTGAAATACTTGAGTCCCGTAATCTCAGAAATTAAAGCTAGCATAGAAAACGTACGACTGCTGGATACAGACATTTTCAGATTGTTTGCCGAAGATAAAAAGAAGGGGACTTTGGCTAGTTTGGTTCGTAAAAAAATCATACGAAAGGATCAATCCAAAGTATACAAAAAGATTTTGGAAAGTGAATACTGGCCCGCACTTAAAAAGCAATGGAAAGCTCTCCAAAAAGCCAAAGACAAGGCATTCAATGCCAAAGTAAAAATGAAAGTTTTTGCCTATAACCCAGCTGGCGAAAAAACTGTAGAAATGACACCCTTGGATTCCATTAAATATCACAACATGCATATGCAATTGGGATCCGTCAGTGTAGATCCGGTTTCTGGATACGTAAAGACCTGGGTAGGAGGTATAGGTCACGAATACTTCAAATACGATCATATCAACAGCAATCGTCAGGTTGGTTCCACGTTCAAGCCTTTTATTTATGCTACTAATATTATAGAAAAAGGTACATCACCCTGTCAAAAAGTCCAAGATATTCAATACTCGATAGGGGCAGGTGACAAAAATTTTGGCCTGATAAAGAGTTGGGCACCAACCAATTCGGACAACAAATTCACAGGGGAATACATGACACTAAAGGATGCTCTCAAAAAGTCAAAAAACTCAATCTCCGTGTATTTAATGAAGGAAATTGGCAATACAGAACCTTTCCGAAAATTTGCCGCTGAATTGGGAATAGATGAAAACAAAATACCAAATTATCCGTCCATCTGTCTGGGAACACCTGAATTATCAGTAATGGAAATGGCGGGTTCGTATACCGCATTTGCTAATGATGGCATTTATACAAAACCGACATTTATAAAAACGATACAGGATGCCAATGGTCGTGTAATCTATGTAGGAAAACAAGAACGAAAACGAGCCATAAACTCCGCTTACAATTATGTAATGGTAGACATGCTCAAGCACGCGGCTTCTTCTATTCAATACAAATACAAACTCAGAAGTGAAGTGGCAGGTAAGACTGGAACTACCAATGATTTCAAGGACGGATGGTTTATGGGAATGACGCCAGATCTTGTAGTGGCTACCTGGGTAGGTGGAGATAATCCGTGGATTCGATTTAGGGATTCACGAGATGGATACGGTGGCATGATGGCACGTCCTTATTTCGTAGAATTCTTAACCCGGTTAGAAAATGATCCCAAGGTAGATTATGATGCTACCAAACGATTTTTTGTGCCTAAAAATCAAGTCGTTCACTTGGATTGCTCGAGCTATGAAGATATGGAAGAAGAAGATCTGAGAGCAGCAAAATTGGAAAAAGCCAAGGAAGAAGAAGAATTCGATGAGGAATTTGATGAAACCTAAGAACACTCCGTAATATCCTTTGTTTATTAAACGAAAACTAAATTCTATATTTGTTAGGTGTCTAATAATAGTATAAAAATCTTCATTTTTGTCTTTTCCTTGATCTTACTGTGGTCTTGTACAGATTCCAACGGGAAAAGTATTTTTAAACCTAATCGAATCGATCCACCGAACATCCAATACAAAGAGAAATCACTTTACGAAGAAAATGTTGGCCGCCACTCCTGGCAAAAACCTGAACTTGTTATAGGTAAATTGGGCGAAGTAGATGGAAAAACCATTGCTGATATCGGGGCTGGAACTGGATACTTCGCGATGAATCTGGCTATCCGAAATGCAAAAGTGATTGCCATCGATATAGATACCGCTATGATCAATTTTGTAGATTATCTTCATGAATTGATGCCTTCGGCTGTTCAAAACAACATCACTACACGACTTGCACTGCCTGATGATCCGTTGCTTAAGGATGAAGAAGTCGATATGGTAATAATAATAAATACAATCAGCTATATTGACAACTTGGATGCGTATTTGAAGATAGTCCAAAAAGGGATCAAGCCAAATGGTTCGATTATGATCCTTGATTATAAAAATAAGATTATTGATATCGATGCACCTCCTCTCGCAGATCGTGTAAGTATTGGCATGCTACAAACATATTTGGCGGCGGCGGGGTATACCAATATAGTCGTGGATGACACGAGTCTCGATTATCAATATATTGTAACAGCAGAAGTGGAGTAAGCCTAGCTCAATTGATCATTCTTCCATGCAATCAGGAAATTCAATTTTCAAACTTCATACGAAATCAAAAAACCGACTATTCTACAAATCACCTTGAAAGTGCAAAAGGTCATGTACTAGTAAAGTGCTTTTCAATTATCTTTGCAAAAAATTGAAACTATGAATGCATATACTGCACATTTGATTAATTCTGCAGCATTGATTTTAATGGGTGGATGGGGCTATTTTGCGACCTCTTCGAATACTGCCTTGATTCCGGTTCTTTTTGGAGTAGTATTATTGTCCTTGAGCAATGGTGTAAAACACGAAAATAAGGCTATTGCACATGTCGTGGTAGTATTAACCTTATTGGTTTTTGGGTCACTGGTGGCTAAACCACTGATGTCTGCGATTAAGGATGGTGACACGATGGGAACGATCCGGGTAGGTGTTATGGTTCTCACTTCTTTGCTTGCGATGATCTTTTTTATAAAGAGTTTTATAGACGCGCGAAAAGCACGAAAAGCCTCTTAAAAACAAGAGGTTTAGATCGAATCGCAAGCTGCATTGTCGAAAAAGCTTGACATAATTATCTCTTAAAACGGACTTCGCAGAAACTAAAGATGTAAGAATTCCGTCTTATATGTGCATTTACTTATGAATAACATAATGAAGGTTCAACTTTTACTTCTTGTACTATTTTACAGCGTAGCCGGCCAAGGGCAAATAATTGAGGGAGTTACCTATACAGAATATGAAATAGAGATTCAGGATAAATTTGTCGAGGCCAAAAAGTATACCTTAATCGGCCGTTTTGAAAAAGCGGAGGAGATTTTAAAAAAGCTTTACAATGATGACCGCAAAAACGCAACCATCGCTATGGAATTATCCAAGGTCTATGGCTATATGGAGGACCCATACAACGCGTTCAGATTTGCCAAAACAGCTTTTGATAATGATCCAAACAGTGAATTTGTAAAACTAAATTACGCCAACATCTGTATGGAACAGGAGAAATTTGAAGACGCGATTCTGCCATTACAGCAGTTGGTTGCCAGCAATAAATCTTCCGAAGAGTATACGGATCAATTGGCCACTGCCTATTTACAAACCAACAACGCGGATGCAGCACTTGCCGCCTACAATGCCATAGAAAAACAGATAGGAATCAATGAGAATATTTCCAGAAGGAAGTTCGAAATTTATGAAGTTCTTGGTCAAGTAGAAAAAGCGCTAAAAGAACTTGAAAACCTGAGTGAGGCTTATCCGACAAATTTGCGTTTTATGCATAACCTGGCTGGTTATTATCTTAAATTGGGAAAGCAGGAAAAGGCTTTACCCATCTACAAAAAAATTCTGGAAATCGATGTCAACGATGCAGCGGCGAATTTGGCAATAACCACAGCCTCAACCGGGGAAGGAGATGATAATAATTATCTTCGATCATTAACTCCAGTAATTGAGAACAAATCAATTCAAGTAGATCGGAAAATATTGGAATTGGTACCCTACGTGGATCAGCTCAACACATCCTTCGATCAGGAGTTGGCAGATGCCCTCATCATGCTTGCAGATAAAATAACCATTATACATCCAAAAGAAGCCAAATCTCATGCGCTGAATGGTGATATTCTTCTTGCTTCTAACCGTGCTAAAGATGCGGCAAAGTCGTATGAAAAAACACTAGAGATCAAGGACAATGTCTATCCAGTATGGGAGGGGTTAATGGAAGCCTATACCGAAACAAAGGACTATGAAGACCTTCTTCGTGTGGCAACTGAGGCGTTGGATCTATTTCCAAATAAGGCTTCTGCCTACATGTATTACGGAAGGGCAAATACCTTTACCAAGAGTTATGATGAGGCCATTGATTTGTTGAACGAAGGCCTGTTGGTTTCGGGAAAGGATACATACCATAAAAGTAACCTGATGGCTGAATTGGCAAGAGCTCATTTTGGTAAGGGCGACATTGAGGGTGCTGAAAAACACATTTCAAACGCATTAACCATGAGCGAAAACAAGAATGGGTTGGCACTAGAAATAAATGGCGATCTACTCTATCAAAAAGGAGATGTAGAAGGGGCCATTTCCTATTGGGAAAAAGCACAGAAAGCCGGAATTCGATCAACCAATTTGGCTGATAAAATAGAACAAAAAAAGCTGTAATCGTTGAAAAAAACTGACCAATGGCATATCAATTTACAACAACTCGTTTTTATTGCGGTCTCAGCAATAACTATTCTAGGCTGTAAATCACAGAAAATCGTTCAACATACTGGCCCCATTCCCGACAGGTCGAACACCGAATTGTTTCAGGCATTAGAAGCTCATAACATCGCGTTTGACTGGTATGCATGTGAAACTGGAATCCGAATCGATACACCAGATGAGGGCGTAAGTGGCAAGGCTTATGTACGAATGAAAAGGGATAGCATCATCTGGTCGGTGGTTAAAAAATACAGTATGGAAGGAGCGAGAACCCTAATCACTCCTAACACCTACGCCACGGTAAATCGAATGGATCACACATACCAAAAAGGATCTACTTCAAAGGCACTTTCCAAATTGGGCATCTCCCTTAATTTTCTCGATTTACAAGAAGCAATTTTTGGGAATATTATTTTATTGGATACAACCGCAGTAGAAATCCAAAAAGAAGGCATTCAATATCTTATCAAAGGTGTGGATCAAGATCTGCAACTCAAGTATTGGGTTAATGCCTATACGCTTGAACTGGACCGAGCACTGATGATCGATTATCTGGGTCGAACGTTGGAAGTTGCTTACAAAGATTATCGCACTTTGGACAGTGGTAAAAAAGTTCCTTTTTATCGGTATTACAACGTGCCCTATGATGACCGTGGAGATGCCGAAATTGTAATGAAGGTCAAAAAGATCGAGATAGACCTTCCTAAGAAAACCAGATTTTCAATTCCTCCGAATTATGAGAAAGTATAATTCGCTGTTACCTCTTTTTTTAGTTGTTTTTTTCGCTTTTGATGTTCAGTCACAAAGCAGGAGTGAGTTGGAGGAAGAACGTTCTAAAATTATAGAACAAATAGAACAAACTTCCAAAAACCTTGAAGCTACAAAATCCAATAAAAAGGCGACTCTAAAGGACTTGAAAGCAATTGAAAACCAAATTAAAAACCGAAAGGAACTGATTAAAAACATCCAGGAGCAAATACAAAGTGCTGATCAGGCCATTGCCTCCAATGACACCAAAATTGATTCTCTAAATCAAGATATGTTGCAATTGGACAATCAATATCAGCAATTGGCCAGAAATATGTATCTGAGACATCAGGCAGGAAATAAATGGGCATATATTTTTTCGGCTGGCAGTGTTAATGATGCATTCTTAAGATGGCGGTACAGTAAACAATATGAGGCCTTCGCTCAACAGAAAACCAAACAATTCACCTCCCTCAAGGGCAACATAAGTAATAAGACAAACTCCATACTTGAAGAGAAAAAATATGTAGAACTTTTGTTATTGGACGAAAAGAAAAACTTCGAACAATTGGAAAAAGACCAGAAAAAGAAAGACGAAATTCTGGAAATACTTAAAAAAGAAGAAACATCACTACGAGCAGATTTAACCCAACAAAAAAATCAACGAGAAAAGCTGAACAAAGCCATTGAAAAGATCATAATAGAAGAACTTTCCAAAGCCAAACGTAGAGAATCAGCTGTGGAAAACACTTCTTCCGCTACTGGAATTGCCAGAAAAAAATTACTCTGGCCAGCCAAAGGGTACATCTCCGGTAAATTTGGAAGCCAACGTCACCCAACATTGAAAAATGTAAAAATCAACAATAATGGTATTGATATCACTTGTAAGAAGGCAGCTCCCATATCTGTAGTTGCAGAAGGTACAGTCATTGGCATTACTTCGATTCCGGGGTACGATAATATGGTCATTGTGCAACATGGACCATACTACAGTGTATATTCAAAGCTAGCGGAAGTGACTGTCACAAAAGATGAACAATTGACGGCAGGACAGGTATTGGGCAGATTGAACGACTCGGATGCGCCTGAATTGCACTTTGAATTCTGGAAAGGAAAGAAAAAATTGAATCCAGAGGATTGGTTGAGATAAATGGAATTAAGCTTTTTGATTCACCACTAAGGCCAAAGCGGATTTACCAAAAATTCACAAAGTTAGATGTAGACTTTTATTTTTTTGACCAGGTATTGTACTTGAGGATACAGTAAATGGCACGAAAACCGTCTTTCCAATTGATTTTTTTCCCCTCTTCGTACGTACGTCCGTAATAACTGATTCCTACTTCATAAATTCGAACCTTCGGGATGCGAGATACTTTGGCCGTGACTTCGGGTTCAAAACCAAAGCGCTGTTCTTTCAATCGTACCGATTTAATAATCTCGGAGCGCCACATTTTATAGCAAGTCTCCATATCCGTTAGATTGAGATTGGTAAACGCATTCGAGGCGGCGGTCAACATCTTATTACCTATGGAGTGCCAGAAAAATAGTATTCTATGTGGTTTCCCTCCCATAAACCGAGAACCGTACACTACATCCGCAAAGTCGTCCATAATGGGTTGTAGCAAGATATTATATTCAGCCGGATCGTATTCAAGGTCCGCATCTTGAATTACTATGAAATCACCAGTGGCTTGTTCTATTCCAGTGTGCAAGGCTGCTCCTTTTCCCTTGTTTTTTTCGTGCTTAAAATAAGTAATAGGCAACTCGGGATTTTCGTCTTTGTATTTCTTTATAGCCTCCTCTGTATTATCCTTGGAAAAATCATTTACAATAATTACTTCTTTTGAAATTCCATGGATCAACTCAACAGCTTTGATCTTATCCAAAATTCTATGAATTGTTCGCCCTTCATTGTAGGCGGGAATGACTATGGATAATGTTTTGGACATATAACGTTTCGGTTACCAATTGAGACGGCAAAAGTAATGAAATTTAAATATATGGATGAATCGATTTTAGTATTGCTGGAAACTTAAAATTCAGCACTAACGTTCCCAGTTGCCTTGACATTTCTGATAGAGGCCATTTCTAATGTTCAAGTACAACTTTGCTCCATTTATTATAAATCTAATCTTTTGCCAAAAACTTCATTTTTCGAACAAATTCACTTTTTCTTCGAGCCGCTATGGTCAAAACGATACCCGATTGTAAAAACACCTTGCTGGATTTACCTGCTTCAAAGCTTAACACAGCTTTCAAATTAATACTATTGGACGTATGGACGCGGCAAAAGGTTTTACTGCATAATTCTGCTTCGAAATACCGTAACCGGTACGACGAGACCTTTGATTCACCATTTTGTAACTATAGTTTGGTATAATTACCCAGTGATTCAAGGTAGAAAATATCATCGTAATTCAAAATCAGGTAGTGATTGGAGTCTCGAATAATTATTCAAGACTTTTCATTGTCCTTTTCTTCGTTTATAAAAAATTGCATTCGATTCATAAGAACGACATCATCCTGTTTGTATTTTAGCAAAGCTTTTCACAATGACATCAAATCAATTGGTTTAACCAAATAATCAAGAGCAGATTCTTTTATTGCCTGTATCGCGAAATCTCTATAGCCTGTAACAAAAATCAACGCAAATCTTTCATTTTTTAAACTTTCCAATACTTCGAAAGCAGCGTCTCCCTCCAACTCAATATCAAGAAAAACCAACTCCGGTGAATGCCCTTGAATTGCTTTAATCCCACTACTTACATCATGAGCTGTGCTCACTACATCTACATCTTGACAATACTCCGTAAGCATCGTATAAATCGTATTGTAAGGATAAATTTTGTCATCATTTTTGGTCAATAATGCCGCCAAAATAGATTTTTCATACTATTCCCAGCCCTTGATTGCAATCCAAGGCTGGGAATAGTAAGGCCCTTCAGGCTTATTTTTATGAAGTAAATGATTGGCTGTGTAGTTACAACGTATGTTATTAACAACTTAAATAAATGGTATTAAACTCCAGGGCACAGTGCCTCCGATTAGCAGTGCCAAGCGAAAGCCTAGGGGAATTATCTGACTGAGCGAACGCAAAGGCGGATTAAAATGAGAATGCACTATCTTACTTTTTTAAACTGTACCCCATCTACTTCCTGCATTCTGGTTTTAAATCCAATCACATTACTTGCATCATCTTTCTGAAACTCAATACTCCTCATAAACCATTGATTTCCATTGAATAATTCGTCCTTTATTCTGATCAATTTCACTTTAGCAGTATGCAGGTTTTTAATTGTCAAGGCTCCATCTTCATAATCAATACTATACCCAACTTGAAGTAAATCACTGTAATAAGCACCTACATAAGCTTCGTACCACTGCCCCACTTCTTCCTTGAATTCAAATTTTTCGAAAACTATCTGCTCAGAACCTCCACCTTCATAGCACATCGACTTACTATCTCCTTCCCCCTTAAATGTCAAAAAGATTTTGTCATCAAATCCTGTAAGCATTTGAAACCTACGATTACCAATATGATATAAAGCAGATGCATAACCACTATTCCTGACATACTGTAGCGTATCATTTTTCAGTCTAATCGTACGATAAAGCCCTCCTCTTTCGTCCCAATATTCTCCCGTCAAGGCTTCCAAATCCTGATTCGATATGGGTTGAATTGGCAATGCTTCTGCCTTCAAAACAGTCGGCTCTTCGTATACATCTTCAAGCAATATATGTGAAGAAATCACACCTAAATAGCCATTGTAATCATCTCCGTTATTGCTCAATACGATAGAGATAAATCCTGGCTTTGGAAATTTGAACATGGAGCTGGCATAACCACCATATTGTCCCAAATGGTATGTAGAAGAAAGATCTCTTTCCATATGGATATACTGCTGTCCATGGGTCAATTGACCTTGGGGCACGGCGAACTTTCTTCCATTTTCCAGTATGACTTCAGCATTTAGTTTTTCATACAAAGCTCTACTCCCTACTACAGGATTTAACATATTTAATTCCCACTTCACTAAATCTTCAATTGTGGAGAATAGATTGGTAACGCCATAATTATCATCAAAAATTTCTCCGTCTGCAAATCCATCATCAACTTTAATATACGGATTAGCTATATTGGTCAAATGAGAATCTTTAGACTCAATAAACAGTGTGTTCTTCATTCCAATCGGTGCAAATACCTCCTCTCTCATAAAATCGGCAAAACTTTTTCCACTGACCTCTTTGATTATTTCAGCCAAGAGTAAAATGCTTGTACTCGTTCCTGCATCAACAAAGTCTGTTCCTGGAATAAAACTTAATTCCTTTTGGCGCTCCACCATATCTAAAACCAATTGATTGGAAATTTTAATTTCATCCGACCTTCCAGATATATATTTCAAAGCATTAAAATCAAAAATGCCATCTGATTGTCCAAGCAAATCAATAATTCTAATCGGGTGATTAAAATGAGATAACTGTTTTATAATATTCCGTGCATCATCTTCTAACGAAAGCTTACCTTTTTCTTCCAATAATAATATTCCAAATGCTGTGAAGTGTTTTGACATAGCTGCTAGCTGAAATCTTGTATCTCTAAGAATGGGTTTCGATGTCTCAAGCTGTGTAGAACCAAATGATTTTAGGTAGACCAACTCATTATTATTGAGCAAGGCCATGATCACTCCAGGCTTTGAAGGGTCATTCCATTCATTGAATAGACTATCGATTCGTTTTTCATGATGGGGAGAAATATTCCTGACAAAGTTTTCCTGAGAAAAGCCTGTGAATTGAATACCTATAAAAAGAAGAATCGAATAGAATTGAAATGCTGTTTTATACATAATTACTCCAAGATATTTTTGATGATTGTAGATTTGTGTTTATCAACTCGGACTGTAGTCCAAATATTGATAAGCAACAATAAGCAATAATCCCTTTGCAGAAGTACAAAATCTTAAAACAGGAGTACGGATTTATTATTTCGGAATAAAAAATCAGGAATTCTGCGACTTCTTATACTGTGATGGAGTCAACCCTGTATATTTTTTAAATGCAGAATAAAAGGTTGACTTTGAATTAAAACCACAATCATAGCCAATGCCCTCGTATGAAAAATCAGAGTTTTCACGAATAATCTTTTGGGCTTCTTGTATTCGTTTTTTATTGAGGTAATTTGAAAAATTAATATTCATATTGTCATTTAACAAAAGCGACAATTTAGTGGGTAAAACCTTCAATTCTTTCGCCACCATAGATAGCGAAACATCAGATTTTTTGAACCACTCTTTTTCTGTCATTAGTTTTTCGAGATCGTTGATGAGTTGAATAGCCGCTTCTTCCTCTATCCGCATATTGCCATACTTGGGAGGATCAAGAAAAATCAATTGATTCCTTTTTTTGACGAGAAGCAAGAGTAAAACAAGAAGATAAAAAACGAAGGAAAAAGATAACGCACCAACAATGTAAGAGGTATAATTACTTGTGATAAATGCGAGGCAAATAAGAAAATTACCCACATAAATACTCAAAAACCATAACTGAAAAGGTTGGAATTGCTTTTTATTAGTACTAATTTTTGAGAAATTCTTTACTATAAAATAACCACCAACCAGAATGTAAGAAAGCCATTGCACATAAATTAAATAGACCAATTGATAACTCCATAATACTTCATATTCACTCCTCGGAAACCCTAAAATTAATGCTGCTACAACGAGAAATAATAAAGCAAAGTGAATCTTTGTTTTCTTCTTAATGGCTACATCTAGGTTCAAACCAAATCTTATATAATGATAAAGTAGTGGACCAATAAACCAACAAGCAAACAATCCAAACTGAATATAAATATCTGCCAGGTTGTCGCTGAAATAAAAAAACACCGACTTACCGATTCTGACGCTTAGTGCAAGCAAAAGCCATCCCAAAAAAGTATGACTGTTATGTTTAGGCTTGGCAATGAATAAAAAATAGAGTCCTATAATGATTCCGTTAAAGGCTCCAAGAGCGCTAAAGAAAAATAATATTTGGAAGTCCATAGTCTAAGCGTAAATTTGATATCAAATATAATCGAAGCATTTTATTCAAAACCCCAACTAATTCTATCATTTTTAAATTAACGTGGAGATAAATTATTTTTCAGTGTCTCTGACCAATTCAATCGAACGTTCCTCCACCGTCACGAGGATATCGTTATTCGTTTGTTTCGTCTCAATGCTGTAGATCGGCCAACCGCTATTCCCATGAATTTCCGAACCTCCCCAAATCAATTTTGTAATCTTTGGAAATTTCTCAAAAGGAGGCAATTCACCTTCCACAATATTCAAGGATGATAAATAATCGTAAGTAACAGCGGTCAATTGATGTGGATTGATCCTTTGCGAGGAACGAATAATAAAGGTGCCCTGAGTAAAGTTGATTTGATCCATGATCATGGTAGAATTGGCATCCAGAGGGTCACCACCAAAATTATTTGGTACTTTGACTTGAAGATCAATGCGTTCATCAAATTTGTATTTGGCACCGTGGAAAGCAAGAAATTGAAGTGCATCTGGAATCATAATCATTTCAACAGATGCTTTTGTACTGGCTTGACGAATTGTTTTATTTAGCTTTTTCAACCGCTCCGGGAAGTCTTTATTCGCTTCTTTCAGTTTCTCGGCTCTACTTTTGATTTCATTGCTTACATCTTCCCAATTCAACACTTGAAGAGATGAACCAAATTCGTCCGTTGTTATCCAGAAAGGAATATCTTCGGTCATTTTTAACAATGACTTTGCAAAATCATCTTCTGAAGTAATTTCATAATTTTGTCTTTTCCATTCTAACAAATACCCTATTTGTGTAGAATCAATTACTTTAATGGAAAGGTCATAAAAGATAGATTTCGAAGAAATGACTTTTTCACTCTCCGTTGTATTGGTAGTTTCAGTCACCCGAAACATCTGCGCTTCATTCATCTTCCAATGCGCTATTACTACTGCAGTGGTATCCGTCTTGTCAATTTGTCCGAAAGAAAAAACAGCAATAGCCAAAAATACAATTGTACTTAATTTTTTTAAAAGTATATGATTCACCCCTTTCATCCGATGTTAAAAATGTTTTAGTGCATTTATTTGACTCCGCTGGATTAAAGATGGTCACATTATTTTAAAAATTTTATGCATTAGCCTGCACCAGCGGCAAGTGCCATAAGGTAGGCGCAAATCAACGCTCCATAGGTACCTAATGCATAGCCTAAAACTGCCATCAATACACCTACCGGTGCCAGGGAAGGACTAAACGCCGACGCCACAATGGGTGCAGAAGCTGCACCTCCTACGTTTGCCTGACTACCCACCGCCACAAAGAAAAACGGCGCCTTGATAATCTTTGCCACCAACAGCAGTATTCCCACATGAATTAGCATCCAGATAATCCCAATAGCAAACAATCCTATATTACTGAATACCTCTCCCAAGTTCATTTTCATGCCTATAGTTGCTACCAATACATAGATAAAAATCGATCCCCATCGAGAAGCTCCAACACCTTCGAACTTTCTAAATCGAGTGAAGCTAAGCACCAAACCTAACGTGGTGGTGATCACTACCAACCAGAAGAATCTACTGGTGAGTGAAGTGAGCTTGAGATCTTCCAGGATCTCTTTGAATTGACTCAAGAATGGAGAAATAATATCTGCTCCCAAATGTGCGAGTGCAACTCCACCGAAAGCAATAGCCATTAATAAAAAGAGAGAGGTAGTGGTCGGCATTTCAGCAATACTTGCTCTATAATCGGATATTTTATTTTTCAAATCTGTAATTGCCGAATTATCGGCTTTTAATCGCAAATCAATCTTATCGCTTATGTTGGCACCATACAGCAAAAATCCCATCCAAATATTGGCCACTACCACATCCACTACGATCATTGTGCCAAAGAGATTATCGGCCACTTCGTGAATTTCCTTCATGGCTGTTTGGTTGGCTCCACCACCGATCCAACTCCCCGCTATGGTTGCAAGTCCACCGACCAGTTCAGTAGGATTGGCTCCAATAACATCGGGCATAAAATTACTTGCTACAATCAGGGCTATCGGTCCTCCAATAATGATACCCAGGGTAGCGGCAAAAAACATAATTAGGGCTTTGGGTCCTAGATTTATTAACCCTTTCAAATCTATACCCAAACAAAGCAATAGCAAACTTGCAGGCAGTAAATACCTGGAAGCCACAAAATACAATCGGGAATGACCTTGATGGTCCTTAAAAAGCTTTTCGTCTATACCATTCTCCTTAAATATCGATGTGATCTCATTATACCCCATATCTGGCGTTAAGGCTACTCCAACCGATTGGGCAAAATCAAAAACACTTGCCTCGTACCAATGTGGAGCGATCAATCCCAAGGGCCAATTCAGTAACGCCGGTAGAAAATAACAGAGGAGAAGCGATGGAACGTAGGTATAAAACTTTTTCCATCCGGGTGTATCCAAACTGGAAGTATAAAATATACCAGCCAATACGACCATCAACATTCCTAACACCACGGCATCATTAGTAAAAACGGGTCTGGCGTCTAAAAGAAAAAATAATGTAGACATCTTTTGTTGCTTAATGAATGTGAAAGATAAAGAATGAAAATGGAGTTGTCACGCTTTTGAATGGAATTCAACTTTTAATACGATTGATGTTCGAATTCTCTTTCGTATTTGTTAAAATTGGAATAGATGATTAAGACGATCAAAGCCACCAAAAGAGTACCTATTGTTATACATGAAAATGCCTCGCAAAGATCTGAGATATACTTTCCCAGAAACAATTCCGAG
>JBCCVV010000167.1:0-15064 GCA_039194925.1 Bacteroidota bacterium | reverse complement strand
TGAAATTCCAATATTTTATAAGGGTCTTGAAGTTATTGAAGCTAATTATCAAGTAGAAGAAAATCAATTTTACCTGCACATAAACTATGGTGATGGCTATACGGATTCATATGATTTTAAAAGCAAGAAGTGGAGGACATCTCAAGAGTGGGCAGGCAGTTAATAAGGCGTTGACAAATGTCAATGCAATAGATACTATAGCTTCCATATGATGAATGAAAAATGGCAAGTATATGATCCTCAATGGCTAATTGATTTGGCAAAAGAGCAAATTCCCGATAAACCTGAAATAATCCTGGCGTTGTCAAAGTGTATCAAAGCTAATGTGGAGAGTAGAACATTCATCTATTTTGTAAATGGGGATCTTCCAAACCAGCCTAATGCTGAATGGCAATTTGACCAATGCATACAGCTAGAGGACAAAGAAAAGGGGACAATCATACTGGATGTATTAAAAGGAAATAGAATCGGTGGCATTGAATTCTTACCATAAGTAGAATGACAAACCACTTAAGACGAAAATGGAAAGCAATTTACAACTGTTGAAGATTGGATGTTTTTTCAGTCGCAATCAAGGGTTTCTTCCGAAAAATTCGCATCCCATCCGTCACCCGGCGCCGATGCCAGAACACCGGACAATTGAATTAATGCCAGAGTGAAGGAAGCAGCCTTATAGTTGAAAATATCACTGTGACCATCAATGATATCACCGGGAACCTGGAATGACCAGAATAACGATGGCTTGTCTCTTTCTTTAGGAGTAAGAAGGTACCTCGTGTGCGTGAGATCTTTATTCTTAGATCGATCATGGTCGGGTAAATCAATGGCAAAGCAAGGTGTTGGTATTCCAGGTCGATTATCTTTATGAAGGCAATGCCAGGGTTGATAGAAGTCAGGAAATTCCGCTTTTTCGCATTTGGCCTCCATTTTTGACTTTTTGAAATTATGTGTTGCAATAGCTTTGTCGAAGCCCGTGGTAGAAGATTTTCGTGAAAGTTGACCTATTTTCCAAAAAAAACCGACTGCCAGGTCATTTGACGATGTGGCAGAGATGAGCAGTGGTGGATTGTATGGTGCTACTTTTACTTCTGCTTTCGATGTTTCAAATCGTTTCTCCCATTTTTTATCAAGCAACCATTTATTTATATTTTTAGCAACGTTAGAATCTGCCGCTGAATTAAGCGATAGCAACAAATCAGGCGCCAATACCTCTTCATCGTCTGAGCGTTTCGTAGTGACAGCATAATTAATTCTGTGTGTGGGTAAAACAAGTGGATCGCCTGGATGCTTAAGCAATTCAAGGAATGCATTTTGTAGGATGAACGCACCCATGGAATGCCCAATAAGGATGAGTGGCACTGGATCAGAATTGCCTAAGGGCATCTTACACGCAGAAGTCAGTTCAACCAGTGTCTCGGATAATGCTTCTCCCTGACCGGTTCGTTCCGCTGCTCTGTATCGATCTCTAAACGTAGTAACATTAATCAAAGGGATGCGGCCGATCCATTTGCCAAAACCTTCTTCAGAACGTCCATTCCATCCAATGTAGACTCCGATGACCCTTCGCCGATGTGCTTCTAATTCTCGAACCAAAAGTGCTTTAAGGAGCTTGCGAAAACTCTTCAAAAACGCGTTGTCCCAGTCTGCATTATTGTGCCAACCGTGAATAAATCCGACGACAATAGCTTTGTCTTGTTCTCTCACTGAGCGAATGCGATCACCGATGTTTTCGAGTTGTTTTGGATGAGATAGTTGGCCTTCTTCGTCCACTTCAATAATGCCCAGGTCAAATTGTTCGTAACCGTTTGGTGGCCCCAGCGTATCTTGCAGTTCGACCGTGTATCCATTGCCATGAGATTTACCTTTGTAGGTGAATAGATTATCGTCTTTATAAGGTCTTTTAGGTTCGTTTGTTTTCATGTTTATATGCTTTTATACATAATTGGGTGTTACGCGAGATGATGTATCGAGGTATTTTCCTAAAGTTAGCATTTGTGAATTAAATCACCTAATTAGGATAGGAATCAGATACATTTCAAATTTTCGATTATCAAATGCATAAGTTGATAAGAAGAACTGGATTTCTGCACTTTGTTTGGTACTGTAAATAGTTATTTATAATCATATTACTGCCATTATTATATGTATTTCTTTTTGATTTGGAGTGCTTTATGCATTTTGGTATCTTGTTGGGAGTTGAAATAAGGAAAGAGTTACATCAAATTTTTCTTTATCCTGGTTTTTATGTGGTTTCTGGCTTAGGAGATACTCAAGGCAATGGGATTTTTGAAATTTATTATCCCAGGGGAGTAAATGTATAGCGTTTAGTATGAAGTCGGGTGGAATAAACAACGTTGCAATGGTTAAAATATTCATTAGTTACAGAAGAGAAGATACAAAGTTTGAATCACTTTTACTTTACGCATTATTAGCCAAAGAATTTGGAGAAAAAAATGTTTTTATAGATACGGAGGATATTCGGATCGGGGATAATTGGGTTAAGGTTTTAGAAAATGCATTGCAAAAATGTGATGTTTTGATTGTCATGATTGGAGAAAATTGGACTCTGCTGAAACGAAATGGCGTTAGAAGACTTGATCTTGAAGATGATTGGGTTCGAAATGAAATTGCTATATGCTTGCGAAGAAAGGTGAAAGTTTATCCAATCTTAATGGATTATCCGAATGTGCCTAGTCTTAGTCAAATGAATTTACCGAATGAGATTGAAGAGTTGAAAGATATACAGGCGATAAGTATCAGAGAAGGAAGGAATTCGGATTACCTGCCATTATTCAATTCTTTGAACATTGCTAAAAATAATGTTTTGATCAAAAGATCAATCGCTGTGGTTTCCGTTTTAGTTTTTATAATGTCTTTATTTTTTGTTTTAAAAGATCGAAATGATAAACCTAAGCCAGGTGACTTGCAAAGGTCATTTTATGTAGAGCATAAGGTAAACATACCTGACTCCTTACCTTTCCATGTAAGCTATGAGGCGGCAAACTTACTGGAGGATGAAAAAAACGCTAATGGATATTCAAATGCGGATGGAGTGGTAATCCCGACTAAATGGAATTTGGGAGGTCCACATAATCCAAGCCTCGACTGTTTTCTCTCATTAAGAATATGTAAAAGTAAAGAGAAGTCATGTGATGATTTCACTAATTGGGAAAAGTGCGATTATGTGAACGATAGAGGACTAAATACTCCAAATACTGCACAATGGGCAGCATTGGCTGAGAGCGATGTTGTTTTAGCTGGAAGGCGCGTGATATATGCAGCGGGAATAGAAGGCACAGAAAAACCATCAATGGAAAAAGTGAGTACTTTGACCCAATTGGCAATAGAAGCCAGTCACGGAAAAATACAACACCTGGCGATTCCATTAATTGGTGCAGGGGCCGGGGCCGAGGAGGACAAGTTAAGAAAAGATAGTTCATTAGTAGCGGTAATCAATGGAATCAAATCATGCAAAAAAGGCCCAGATACGGTGTCAATCATCTTATTTGAAGATAAAGAGTTTTTTTCATTTTCTAATTTAGCCACTGTAGAAAAGATGCAAAACTGGGAAAGAATAATTCACGAGATGTTTAAGTAATTCCGTATTCGTGACGATGGTTGTAATAGCAAAAAATTGCAGTGATGTATTAAATCCAAATGAAATATGAGTATAAATATGATAAATTCAACAACAGTACAAAACAAGCCATTAGCAAATTTGTAGATGGCAAACGAAAGAAAGACAGAGTCTTCCGTAGAAAGATTAGGTATGGAAAATGAGATAAAAGTTAAGGTTTAGCATTATAATCAATATTGTTTTCGTTTCACTTACCAAGTCTCTTGACTATTTGTCTTTATCAACTCAAATCAAAATGGCAAAAATTCCAATTGAGATATTCAATTTTACCCAAGCTTTTAAAAAAGAAGTTGAAGAGTGCGTTGATCTGGCCAATAGAACACAAGATTCAATTGAGTTCATTCTTTTTGAAAAGTTAGTTCCTGCCCATTTTGATATATTGAATAACAATGAAATCAATACAAGGGAATTATTTGATGAAATGGAAAAAATAAGGATGGAAATAGGTGGATTTCACCCTTACTGGATAATGATAAATGATAGTGCACTGTACAATAATTTTTACAACATTTTTGGCAGTAGCCGTGCGAAAGCTGGACTTGGGGTTTTTACTACAAATAGTATAGTGGATTCCATCATACCGAAAGACAAAATGAAAGCTTACTTCATTTATTATTTCGGCAGATATGCGTTGAGCTTCTTAAACCCTTCCCATAAAAACCACAGAGAAACGAGAGATTGTATTTATGATCGAAAAGTAACAAAGTCAGATATCATAAAGAGCATGAAGAAAGATGCATTTTGTGAGGAGTGTAAAACAAAATTATTATCGGGTGATTCGAAAATAACGATAGCTATACTGAATTCGGTGAACAAGTTGCTAGGGGTAAGTGAAAGTCTGTTGAATGATATAGCAGTACCTGTGGTAAGTACAAAAAGAAAGAAAGTTTTTATAAGTTACTCTCATGTTGACGAAAAGTGGAAGGATATATTAAAAGTACATTTGAAGCCGATCGAAATACTTAGCGACGTAGAAGTTTGGTCGGATGAAAAAATTAAACCGGGAGAAGATTGGTTTGAGAGAGTTCAATCGGAAATTGCAGAATCGATCGTAGGGATTTTACTCATTAGCCCTCATTTTCTTGCTTCTGATTTTATCAATAAAGTTGAGATTCCTTCTTTATTAAAAAATGTGGAGAATGAAGGTGGTTTAATTTTTCCTGTAATTATTCGACATTCTCTCTTTACCAGAATAAAGAAATTATCTAAATTTCAAGCCACGAATCGACCATCTCGTCCAATAGCTGGGTTAACTGAATCCGAACAAGACGAGATTTTTGTTAAAATTGCTGAGGATATTTGGGATGTACTCGAAGAAAGAGAAAGTGATGAGCACTAATGCAAAATGTTCATGACTTCATAAAGGTTATTTCCAGAGCTCTGAGCATGATTTTATAATCAAACGTTGAACAATCAAAATAATCCATAATGCCCCCTCCTCCAAAATACAATGCATTCATCAGCTATTCACGAAAGGATGAAGCTGCTGCAAAAAGATTGGAATATTTTCTGGAGCATTATAAAATTCCCAAAGACTTTCAATCTTTAAATCAGAAAAGATTTTCCATCTTCAGAGATATCCACGACATCGAATTAGGGGATTTGTCTGAAAAATTGAGGGAAGGGCTGGATCGGTCAGATTTTTTAATCGTGTTGTGTTCTCCGGATTCCTACCGATCCAAGTATGTAGGACAAGAAATTAAGTACTTTGGCGAACGAAAAGGAAAGGATAAAATACTTCCGGTATTACTAAGGGGAAGGCCCACGCATAGAGTCAAAGAGGACGACCCTATACAAGACCCCGCTTTCCATAAGGCCTTGTATCATTTTTTTGATAACCCTTTAGCTGCTGAATTCAGGCGTTTTAGCGGGGAAGGATATTTTAAGAGGCAAGAGAGAATCCGAGAAGCTCGATTCCAGATTATTTCACGCTTATTATACACATCCAAAACCAGTGAACTGGTTGGCAGGTATTTGTTGGCAAAAAGATTTAGAGCAGGCATACTAGGTTTGATTTTTTTGATAGGAGTTTTATTTCTAAGTTGGAAGTATTACGATGCTATTCCCAAAGCGGGTATTTCTTTTGCGGCTCAATCCTCTTCTCAGGAAGAAAGAGCCAGAACGAACGCCAACCTTGACGTTTTAAACGCGAAATTCAAAGAGCAATTGCCTCGAAAGTCAAACAAGGACCATTTGCTGGTGGCTACCTGGAATATCAAAGATTTTGATCAAAGATCGTCCCAAGCATTAACAGGAAACCGAAATGAGGAATCGTTGGCCTACATTGCCGAGATAATTTCACATTTCGATATTGTTGCCATCCAGGAAGTCAAAGAAGATCTTCGTCCCCTGGAAATAGTCATGGATTTTCTGGGCAATCATTGGGAGAAAAAATTTACCGGAATCTCTGAAGGACGAAGTGGTAATAAGGAAAGACTTGGATTTATCTTTGATACCAGGAAAATCAAGCTTGGAGATCTGACCGATGAAATTGTCTTAAGCGAAGGGATCCCAATTGACGATTCCAGAACCGCTCAAATTTCGAGAACTCCCTATCTGGTTGAGTTTATTTTTAATAATGCCAAGATTCACTTTTGCAACGTTCATATTCATTTTGGCGGATCCAGTGGAGCAAGACTGCAAAGAAGATTGGATGAAATTGAAACGACTACCAAGGTTTTAAAGAGAAAAATAGACGAAAGTACTTCAATGAGTCATCTGGTTTTGCTTGGAGATATGAATGTCGTATCCCCAAATCATGAAACCATGAAGATAATTAAAGAAAGTGGTTTTTTTATTCCAGATACATCGATCAATCAACCGACAAACATGAGCCAGAACAAATATTACGACCAAATTGCCTTTACAACAAGGATGGATAGTTTTGATTTCAATATTCTATCTGGAGGAAGTTTAAACTTTTACGAACATGTTTATCGGGAAGAGGATCAATTGATGTATGAGCCCATTTTCCGCAGACTATATCGTGAAGGCAGAGAACCCAAAACAGATGGTGAGGTATCGAAGTATTATCGAAGATGGAAGAGTGGACAGATGTCGGACCACCTTGTGAAATGGGTTGAGATAAGTTTGTAGGGTGTTGAAAGGCAAAGCTTAACGGATTCAAAGGGAAAAACTATAGATCATGGATTGCATCCAACCGTAATTATTGCCAGAATTGACACTGGTATAGTAGGAGAAACCAATTCTACCTCTGAATTCAGGATCTCCACCAATTGATGATTGCATGCGGCATTTCATTTTGTCTTTTACCATTTTCTTGTAAAAAAAGAGACTGCCTATGTGAAGACAGTCTCCATGTATACTGAATTGTTCAATTTTCAATTTCGTAAAAGAACAATGCTATTGAAGTTAAACCACACATTTGAAAAGTTCTTAGCTGGTCAACAGGTAAGCTACTAAAAATGTGTTTGATTTGTTCTGATATCTAAAAAGTGGCGGCGATAATTGAAAAACACTACCGGGCTCCGGTAAATTGGTATTGGCAACAATGATACTAGTAGCAGGACTTGCATTTAATGCATCATTGGCAGCTTTTTTGAAATCAGAATTAAGTCTGCACCCTCTTATGACTCCTCGAAGGTAAATTCCTGCTCCCGCTGCATAATCGGTGGCATCTCCGAATACGGTGCCAGCATTTGGTACATGTTTTACATTCTTCAAATATTCATAGAGTGGACTAATATCTTGATCGCTGCACCAATTCGCTGCCCACCAGTCCTGGTTCGAATAGATTAATTGACCGTTGGATGGCAAGGTGGACAAAATCCCACGACTTTTATCTCCATTTTCGGTTTCGTCTGGAATCGTCATATTTTCTGCCACACCTTTCATCAACGAGATGGCGAATCCGACCGCCTCGGATTTATTCGTAAAGGAAATGCCCGAGTACTCAATCAGCCCTCCGATCAGGTTGCCTTGATCTCCGGCCCAATATCGATTGGGTGTAAAAGCAGGGGAAGGCGCATAGGAAGTGCCATCGTCTTTTGTTGATTTATAGGTTGGAACACGTTCTCTAACTAACATGGGGGGATGATCATCACCTTTTATTTCGCTTACCGTTTTCCCAAACAGATTGAATAAATGATACTGATCGGTATCCTTTAGATAATCCTTTAATTCTGGAACGGGATAGATGGTTTGATCTTTATCATCATTTACACCCAACCATTCTACCATTGCAAAATTATAGATGGCATCCGCCTCCGTTTTAAATACGGTATCCCAAACGACATGGTTGATGGAATCCTCATTCTCAGCAAAACTGTTTTCCAGGGTTGACTTATTTGCGACTACTTTACCGGCAATTTCGATCTGAGATCCTGATTCATTTACATCCAGTCCAGGTACGTTCTCCGAGGAGGATAACGCCTTGAGTTTCGTTGCCAATTCGTTTGCTGCAGCTTCGGAATTGCAATTTACGGTTACGATTGCATTGCCAGCAGATTTTGAAAGATATGCATAAGTATCGTCATCAATGTAAATATGACCCGCGGCCGCTCGTTTTGTGATAGTTGAGCTTGGTGGAGTTTGCTGTTGCGCTAAAAACGCTTTCTGCATTTGGGAACTCATTCTCATATAGAGACCAATCATCAAGCCTATTTGACTGGTATCCATCCAACTTGTCATAGGGACATTGAGAAAGTCTCCGATTTTCTCATTTGGAAAATTTTCTTCATAATACGTGGTTGCCCATGTTATTTGATCTGGAGTTAGCGCATCGTATTGCCATGATCCTCCCATGAAACGAGGAACTGCCCAGGTATCTGTGGGGTTCCCATTCTGATCTTTACTTACATAATATGCATTCGATGTTGGCCAGGGAGTATTGTTTTCTTTACCTTTAGGAGATGGGTGGGGATCAAGTTTAGGATCATAATATCCATTAAATGTATTTGCGGTTCCTTTATGAAACAATCCTCTGGCAATCAAATGATTTTGAGAAATGTTCACCGAAATATAAGGAAAATTGGTACTTGCATTCTCCCAGGCATCGTTCAGGCCGGTAACTGAGCTCTTGGCCATAGTCTCAAAATCTCCTTCGTACAGTACCCCCCATAAATTAAGAGCAATGTTTTGAAAGATTTTAATGCGTTCAGCGGTTTGAAATACGGGTTGATAAGCCGGATCAAATGCTTTGGCACTTGCCAGCGCATACCAGGAGTAGTCATCGTATTGAATGGTGGAATTATCCAACGTTCCGGTTATATAACCATTGTGAAACGCAGTAAAAAAGGTGTCCAGGTCACTAGAGTCAGGAAAATAGGTAGTATCTGGTGTACTCCCATCAGCCGGATGATCATGCTCCCATGCTAAAAGTAAAAAATCAAGAAATGAGTCCGCAGAACATCCCTCTCGCCAATAGTTTGATGAGGAAGTGGAATCTGATAGAAAAGTACTGATGTAATTCTGAAATACACTACTTGCCTTTTCCAAGTAATTTACGGATGGTATTGCCATGTTTTAAATATTTTTGGTGTTTTAAAAATTTTAATAAATGTTCGCAGAACAGACCAATTTGATCAATATGTGCTGTGGGAAACATATCTAAAGCACAAACATCTTTTTAAACACTGAACTCATTACAGAAGTGCTTTTTGAGGCATTTCCAAAGTTCAGGTTAATTTTAGAAGGTTTAAGTACACTGCCAAATGGTCTTTTGCTGCACGGTCGAATCATAGAAATAGTAGGGACGTACAAAGTCTATCCTTCAATTTTTGAAAGACAAATTCATACCTGTATGGTGTTGTAAAGTGGGTATAATGACCAATATCAATCTTCAATTGGATACATACCTAATACTACACCACTCTTGCAAGAATGATTTTTGAAAGAACCAATCTGATGTGAAACCAATAACTATTTCTTTAATTCAGTATTTTGAATAAACGATGTGGTTAAAAACGGAATTTAGAGTCCACTTCTTTTCGAAAGAATGTAAACTCCAAATTCTATTTTTATTCAGATGTTATGCGTTTACGCCCACTACGATATATTGCAGTTTAAAGTTATCTTCATCCGAGCGAACGCTAAAATGGATCGCGATAGGTTGAGGATCACCTTGATTGAAAATAACGGTAGACTTTGTTCTAAATCCTTGCTTGAATGGACTCCCTTTAAGATCAGCCTCGGGTATACTTTCCAGTTCTATTGGAAAATAGTTAGGATCTTGTTGTGATGGACCGTTATAATGCATATCAAAAACCTCAACAGCTTGGGCCTCATGTGGTAAAAACAAATAGTAGGTACCAGAATTGACAATCGGAAAGTGGGTGAAGTTATCTCCATGATCCACATTTGTGACACCGATTGGAATATTTCTAGGTCCGTGGTGAGGTGGTGCGAATACATCTGGCAGTTCTGAGACTGCTAGAATTTGATCTTCTGCGTTGGGCACAGAAAATTGATCAGAAGCTAATTTGACAACATCTGCCAATGAATTTAATGCCATGATTAAAAGTTTTTTGGTGGTTAATAAAAAATGTGGTGTTTGTAATCCTACAAAGATTCAGAAAAGATTTTTCCTTTTCACTCAACACCTATTATCAAATATACGAGAACTGAGACGAAAATCATTTTTTTGAAATAAAAAATGGAGTTAAAGTTTTTAGATTTTGAAAAAGGGAAATAAAAAAAGCGTGAGAATGTTTGTTCCCACGCTTTTGCTATCGCAATGATCTATAAACGCATGTTGAGATAATTTATAAGTGTTTTAGACACGGATTGATGCTATTTTTAAGAAACGTTGCATTGGCTTTCGACAGCGCCATTGCTATGAATGCTAAAAAACTGCTCAGATGAGCCTTAAGCAGTTGCAAAGGAATTGCCAATACGATAATAAATCACTTTGTCATTTAAGGTAGTTTAAATTGGCAACCTTGAGTTTTTTTGGCTCTTTATTTGTTTAGTAGCCCTATCAAGGCTTTCCCAACGGCTGTCGATGATTTATTATTCTGCCCCGTTATCAGTTCTCGATCTACCACGACATGAGGTGCCCAATCTTGCGTGCCCCGCGAGTAATTTCCACCCGCAGAGGTCAATGCATTCTGCGGCCAATAATGCAATTCGTCTCCGCCTAGATAGTATTTGGTAGCAATGGTTTCTTCTTCATTGCTGAAAACAGTCATGTTGTATCCCTCGTAAATCCATCCGTTGCCGGGGTTTGCTTTTTTCCCAGCTTTCATTTTAGTCTCAAACTCTTTGCTATTGGGCAAGGAAGATAAGAGTGCAACCGGACCATGGCATACTAGACCAGTAGGTTTGGATACGGAATGAAAATGATTCAAAAATTTGCTGAGCAAATCATTGGCTACCAAGTCGCCTAAAGGGGCATGACCTCCGGGAACAAATACTGCATCAAAATTATCAATTCCAATTTGATCGACACGCGCAAAACTTACTACCGGACTGTGCTCCTTGTCGGTAAGCATCAGTCGATTAAAGAGTGCTTTGTGCGTATTGTAGTTTTTTTGACTGGTATCCAAAAAATGATCCGGGGTATCTGAAACGGGGTCTAAGGTAGGTACCATACCTGTTGGTGTTGCAAAGGTTAAGGTATGGCCGGCATCGATAAATATCTTGACGGGTTCCATGAGTTCGTTTAAGTAAAAACCTGTCTTATAATCATACCCACCTTTTAATTTCATTTCCGAAACTTCAGAAATGATGACTAAGATATTGGCTGCTTTGGTTGCCTGAATATTAAAAATGACAACCCATAAAAATGGAACTATTACTTTTTTCATAAGTAAGGATTTTAATAGATAATTAAATTTTGTGGACATTTGAATGGTAGATTTTTAACTAATCTACCATGCTATTTCTTCTTCATAGTGAACAAACTTTCCGGTAAAATCTGCGGAGGCTAAAATCACCGAAGTTTTTGCTCCATCCGTTGCTTCCAAGGGAGCATTTTGACCTCCCAAATCCGTTTTTACCCAACCTGGATGTGCCGAGTTCACCTTAATGTTCGCCTCCTTCAAAGCCGCTGCCAGATGCACGGTGAATGAATTGAGAGCAGCCTTTGATGCATTATAGGCAAATGGTTTGATGCCGCTCCATGGGGATGATGCATCGCTTTGTATCGTATTTGATCCCAAAATGCTGGATACGTTAATTATTCTTCCCGAATCACTTTTTTTGATGAGCGGTACTAATTTTTGTGTAAGGTTCACCAGTCCAAAGAAGTTTACATCGAAGGTTTCTCGAAGAACTTCTGCGGACACTATTTCAGCCGTGTTTATACCACCGGGTTCACCCTTATGCATTATGCCAGCGTTATTTACCAGAATATCGAGTTTTCCATAAGTTTTTTTGATGTGTTGAACCAGAGCATTTACTTGGTTTTCATTAGTGATCTCCAGTGGCAGAAGCTCTACATCAAGACCTTCTCCTTTCAGCGTTTCAAGTGCATTCTTACCTTTATCCTCCTTTCTTGCTGTCATGAGTACTTTGATTCCTTTTGCTCCCAATTGTCGAGCCGTCTCGAACCCCAATCCTTTATTGGCTCCCGTTATTAATGCTATCCTTTTCATTTTTTAATTGTTTTAAAGATTATGAGACAAAAGTAGAGGGCTTGTGATATATAATGAAATTGTTTATTTTTGTCTTTGATATAAATAAATTAATATCATTGGTCAATTTAGAATGGTACCGTACGTTTAAGGCAGTCTATAAACATCGAAATTATTCCAGGGCGGCAGAAGAATTGTTTATGACTCAACCTACTATAAGCAACCAGATGAACATGCTTGAGGCGGCTGTAGGGCACAAACTATTTGCGCGGAAATCTAAGGGAGTGGAGCCTACCGAATATGCCAAATATTTGAACAATCTTATCATAGATTCTTTAGACACGCTTGAAAACGTGGAATCCAGTTACAATGCATCCGTAAAAAAAGATGAACAGCTCTATACAATTGGAATCAGCCAACATCTCTTCAAGAGCTTTCTTTCCGGCCGAGTATTAACTTCTTTTAAGTATTTGTCCATTCATTTTGAAGAGGATAATAAAAAACTTTTTGATCTGGTAAATCAACAGGAAGTTGATGCGGCTATTTTACGAGATGATGTACAGACGTTTGATACTTTATCGTACAAGATTTGCAGTTCGCCCTTGGTAATTGTTGGAAATCCAAAACTCAATACGGATGCTTTAAATCAATTTATTGAGAACAAGGATTTAAAGAAAATACAGCGCTGGTTGGAAAGGCAAATATGGTTTTCGCACATGTCCACAAATCCGTACATCAAACTCTTCTGGCTTCATTGCTTTAACAAGAAAAGGCCTAAAGTTTTTACAAGTTACGTCATCCCCAATGAATACTTGATGCTTCAGGAAATGACGAAGGTGGTGGGAATAGGAATCACATTAAAAAAGAATGCTGAAGAATTTATAGCGAATAATTCATTGCAGCTAATTTGGCAATCGGATGAGTATCCGACCAGAGATTATTATTTGATTACACACAAAAGGAAGGAATTTTTATTTGACAGGCTTAAAGGGGTATTTGCGAATAGTTAATATAAAATCACGGGTAAGAACTTCCAATGAATTTGTATTAACGTGCAAGGTCAATTCATAAATTGAAAGCATAGTCTCTGCGAAGTGAAGTCGATGAGACCCAGAAATGATTACCTTGTATTGATAACAGTATTTGATATATTTTTCACAACATTCATAGAGTATGCAGTACGATATACTTTAATCCAGGCGAATATTTTGCAATCTATAGGTTCGGAGGGGTTAAAAGCCGTCTTCATTGTTCAATCTTAAATCAAACAAGAATCTATATCATAATATTGCAGTAATAATTTTCCAATAAAAGAGCCATTTTATGAATAACGCATTAATCAATCACATTATAAGTCAGCTTCAAAATAACCAATCAGGCAAGGCTTGGATTGGTCCTACTTATCAGCGAATGTTGGAGAAAATCGATGAGCAAAATGCTTTCATACGACCTCTGCCTGAACTGCACAGCGTAGCAGAAGTCATCTCTCATTTGACAACCTGGCAAAAAGAAACCATTGTAAAAATCCGAACGGGAGAGGGGCGATTAATGGACGACTGCGAAGAGAATTGGTATTCCAATGAATTTCTCGAGCAGAAGGGATGGAACACAGTTATTGAAGAATACAAGACAAGCTTAAATGAAATCATTGCATTGCTTAAAACTAAGGAGGATGACTTTTTGGACAAACACTATTACGATGCTGATTTTAAAGGAAATTTTCCTTATTCTTTTGTCATCAACGGAACGTTGCATCACAATTTATATCATTTGGGGCAAATTGGAATTATAGTCAAATACTTAAAGAAAATGGGTAAGTATTATTAGGAAAAGCAGGGGTGTTACTTTTAGAATCAGATATTTATTAGAATTAAAGTGGTTGCCAACGAGATATTCTAAAGTTAAACGTAACTATACAGCCATAAGTTTAATCCCACTGTCGTGATGTACTTTGTCATCATTTTTGACCTAAATTGACACCTTTTTGAGCTTTTCTAATGCAAAGTATTGCTATAGCTTTCGCATTTTTGACTTTTTAACCAAATGATGAAATATCTTGATTGATCAGTACCAGCAACTTACATTATTGAATAAATCGGTATTGCAGCGTGTAGTATTCAAACCTCCTTTTAAGGCAAAGGAAGAGATGATCGGTGAGTCGTGCTTTATTTATAGTATACGGGGGAACTCCACGGTCTACGGAGATACGGAAAGACAATATCTTCATTCCCGGGAAGGTGTTTTGATGAAATGTGGACGTTTTATCAATCAATGGCATGCGAATGATGATGGAGGCCTGAATGAGGCTGTCGTCATGCATTTATATCCTGATGTTTTGAAGTTGATCTACGACGGTTCGACTCCTGATTTCTTGATAAAGCAAAACGACCTTCCGGCGAAAGCCATTCAGGTCTTGAAATACAATGAAGCATTGGAGAATTACATTCTTGGACTTCGGTTTTATTTCGATAATCCACAATTGGCGGATGATAACTTACTGAAATTGAAACTTAAGGAATTGGTATTGTTATTGTATAAGTCTGGAAATCAAATGTTTAGAGATTTGTTGGGAAGTTTGTTTGATGAACGTAAAAGCTCGTTTCGCGAAATTATAAACAACCACATTTTCGAACCCATTTCTGTCGAAGACCTGGCGTATTTGACCCATCTTAGCCTTTCAACTTTTAAACGAAAATTCAGAGCATCCTTTCAGAATTCTCCCGCGAAATTTATTCGAACAAAACGATTGGAAAAAGCCTCGGACCTATTAAAATATTCCGACAAACGAATTGCTGATATTAGTTATGAGTGTGGGTTTAGTGACCCCAAAGTATTTACAAAAAGTTTCAAAATGAACTTTGGCGTTTCTCCTTCCACGTTTAGAAAAAGCCAT
>JBCCVV010000166.1:0-15168 GCA_039194925.1 Bacteroidota bacterium | reverse complement strand
TGTCTTTTGGCAAGAGAATTAAACAATACATTGATTATAAGGGACTTAACATTAGATCATTTGAGCTGAAAAGTACTTTAAAGAACGGTGCGATTCATCGAGTAGTAAAGAATGATACCTCCCTTAATGGTGAAAGTATTACCGCCCTGGGCGAAACTTGGGAAGATTTGAACTTAAATTGGCTTATGACGGGAACCGGAGAAATGTTAATGGATCCACCACCTATCGTAGCTGATCCCCCGCATGACTACAAGAAAGTGCGCAAATTAACTGAGGAGCTCAAGTGGCATAAAGATTCCTTGATAAGAGCAGACGAGCATATTGCTTTACAAAAGGAAATGATAGAAGCATTGAAGCTAATTATTGAACATCAGAAAACAGCTGCCAAAAAAGCCGGAATAGATTTATAGATAGTTGGGCAAATCAAAGCACTTTAGATAATTCGTAGAATTTGTTTTGATTATGAAAAGGGCGTAGATACCTTGGTAACTTCTATTGCCTTATGGATAATTTATTGCGGAAATTGTACGAATAGCACAAATCAATATTTATGGACTAACATTATTTTAAAACACTCACACTAACACCTACCATAATTATTAAAATGCGTGTACTAGAGATCATTCAAGCATACCCGGAAATCTTTGATACTAATCCTAATAATACCTATGACGAAGAAGAAGCAATAAGAATAATTGCTTCTATGGTGCATAAAGGGGATACCTCTCAGAAAAATATCATCCAAATTCGACAAAGGCACCTGGCCATTCAAAACCTAATTCAAATGGGTTTTCTTGAAACTGCAGTAGAAATGGCTGAGGACTTAATTGCCATGGCTCAAAAAGCCAAACAATTTAATATTGTACAAGAACTCTGTCATTTTCTTATCTCTCATTCTTTGATGATTGGCAATCCAAAATCAGTGCTTTTGTACAAAAATCTATTTGATAAAATCCAGTCGAATATTGCCCTGGAACATGAAACGATACTACTGAGCGGCACAGCCATTCTCAATCAGAATAAAGTTTCAGCAATACCCCCGGCAAAATTAACGGTCTTATTAGCATCTATTAAGAAGAATATGTTGATGGATCCCGTTTGGTACCACTATTACTTTTTTCAGTTTCGGGCCCTCTTGTGTTCAAAAGACGAGTTAGTGAAAATATACAAACAAGCCATTGAGTATTTCCAAAACCTGTACTTCAAACATGACTATTTTTCCAACTTCTTCCTCAGAAAGTTGATCCTTTTTTATCTTGAAAATAAAACGCCGGAAAAAGCAGAAAAGGAAATAACCTCTGTAGAGATAGGGTCTGTTTTCTGGTATGAAATTTATTTGGAATATGCGCAATATCTTCTAAGTGTTGAAGATCTAAAAGCACATGACATTTGCCTGCTTACCATGAACGATTCGGCATTTGTCTCCCTTCCCCCTGAACTTAAGGAAAAGTGGAGAACGGTCTATAAGAAAGCTGTACGATTATTACTGGATAGCTAGATGTTGCTTCCATCTTCTCTTTTACTTTACCTTCATTTCTGTTTCATCATGATAGAGCGTTTCTTCGAATGATACTGATTCGAGCCTGCTTTTACTTCAAATAAAATATATCAGGATCGATGCCCACTAAAAACGACACCCTACAGGGTCGAACTATTTTATCCACTACGTGTCTAAAATAGAGGGGACCTCTACAAGGTCCTAAAAAGATTGGGTTAGATCTGACCCATGAAAATGAAAGATTAAATCTATTAAACGTTCTTTCAATTCTTGCCTCTACGGTCCAAAAGAATGTAAAGCGCATAGAGTATTAAAGAGGAAAGACCAACGATAAGGTAGAAAAAAAGGTGTTTTGACATGATAAGGGATAGTAACGAACGGTCCAAAAATGCGAAAAGCCCAAGTTTGCTGTCAAACTCAGGCTCTTTCGACTAAGGTCTCAAAATAAGAAAACTACTTCTTTTGTAAGATAACCTTACTATATCTTTAGCTCATAAAAGAGCAATAATTTCAATTCAATACCTAAAAAAACTTATTACAAGGAAGGAGACAACATGATAAATCGGATGTGATCTACTGCCCTGGGATAATGCAAAGTTACAATTCTTTGTCATTTATCCAAACTTTTTAACTACAACGATTCAATCTTGAATTAGTTTCCTTTATATATAAATTTTTTTAATTTGTTGTGTTTTGTCGCTCAAGTTACATCGTCCATTTTATCGATTACGATACTGTCTTTGCACCATAAACGTTTCAGTTTTATGATTAGAGCAATGTATTAAAATAGGAAGCAAACTCTTCAATCGTCATCGTCCCAACATCTCCTTCTCCCTGCTTTCTGACACTCACGGTATTGGTCTCTTTTTCCTTATCTCCGATGATCAACATAAAGGGTACTTTCTTCAATTCTGTATCCCTGATCTTCTTTCCTACTTTTTCTGAACGATCATCAATAAATCCTCTGATATCGTAATTTGCCAATTCAAGTTCGATCTGCTTGCAATGTTCATTTAATCGATCAGCAATCGGCAAAATAGCAAATTGGTCCGGTGCCAGCCAAAGAGGAAACTTACCGCCGGTATGCTCTATCAATATTGAGATGAAGCGTTCCATCGAACCAAACGGTGCTCTATGGATCATAACCGGTCGATGAGCTGCATTATCCGCACCGATATACTCCAATTTAAATCGCTCTGGCAAGTTGTAATCCACTTGAATGGTACCCAATTGCCAAGACCTACCCAGTGCATCTTTGATCATAAAATCCAGTTTTGGACCATAGAATGCCGCTTCTCCCAATTCTGTAACAGTTTCCAAATCCACTTCTTTGGTCGCTTCTATAATGGCCGTTTCTGCTGCATCCCAATTTTCATCCGTTCCGATGTACTTCTCTGGCTTCTCCGGATCTCTTAACGAGATTTGTGCCGTATAATTTTTGAAGCCCATTTTGGTGAGAATAGTCTTGGTTAAATCCAATACACTTAAAAATTCATCCTTCACCTGCTCGGGAGTACAGAAAATGTGTGCATCATCTTGAGTAAACCCTCTCACTCTGCTCAGTCCGTGCAATTCACCACTTTGTTCATATCTATATACCGTACCAAATTCCGCCATTCGAATCGGCAATTCTTTATAAGAATGAGGTTTGCGCGCATAGATTTCACAGTGGTGTGGACAATTCATCGGCTTCAACAAAAACTCTTCTCCCTCTCTTGGAGTATTAATTGGCTGAAAACTGTCTTCTCCGTACTTGGCATAATGCCCGGATGTGACATATAAATCCTTATGACCTATGTGCGGGGTGATTACCATATCGTACCCTCGCTTTTGTTGTTCCGTTTTTAGAAAGTTTTGCAATCTTTCCCTCAATTGAGTTCCTTTGGGCAACCACATCGGTAGACCTGCGCCAACAGTTTCTGAAAACATAAACAAATCCAACTCGGCACCAAGTTTCCTATGGTCTCTCTTCTTCGCTTCTTCTAAAAGGTCGAGATACTCCGTCAGTTCTTTTTGTTTAGGAAACGTGATCCCATAGATACGAGTCATCTGTTTTCGAGTCTCATCTCCTCTCCAATACGCTCCGGCAAGACTCATGCATTTTACTGCCTTGATAGGTGCTGTATTGGGAATATGCGGCCCTCGACATAAATCCGTAAAATTGCCTTGTGTATAAAATGTGATCGACCCATCTTCCAACCCTTCAATCAATTCGAGCTTGTATTCATCTCCTTTCTCTGTAAAGTATTTGATCGCTTCATCTTTAGACACCTCTTTTCGAACATATTCTGACTTAGTTTTAGCCAGTTCTTTCATCTTAGCTTCAATCTTTGGAAGGTCGGCTGGTGTAAATGTGTAATCTCCGGCATCTACATCGTAATAAAACCCGTTATCGATTGCAGGGCCGATGCCTAGTTTTATTCCAGGATAAAGTGCCTCCAATGCTTCTGCCATCAGGTGAGCCGACGAGTGCCAAAAAGTAGCCTTGCCTTCTTTGTCTCTCCAGGTGTGTAAGGTTACGGCAGAGTCTTCATTAATCGGTCGATTGGCATCCCAAACCTCTCCATTCACTGAAGCTGAAAGTACATTTCGAGCCAGTCCTTCACTAATAGAAAGCGCCACATCCATAGCTGATGCTCCTTTTTCATACTGTCTTACCGAACCATCCGGAAGCGTAATATTGATCATAATTCTACTTCTTAAAATTTAGCTGGCAAAGTTAAGTAAAGATTCTTATTCCTTTACTGACAATGCGTATATATCCCGCGGTATTTATTCTACTTTACTATTGTATACAATGTGCTATGAAAATTGTGCCAAATTTTCAATCCTCTTGACCCGACATGCAACAGCACCAGTATCCGAATGAATTCCTAAACTCATTTCCAATGCTATTCGCCTAAAGGATTACAACATTCAAGATTACATAACAACAGAATAATGATTGTGGCTGCTCTTCAAATTAATATTAGGAATATCATTTACTTGAACGTAGCAAAATGGAAATCATAAAATAAAATTAGAGCCTTTTAATGCCTCAGGATACCACCAAGGGATAATCCAAAGCTTGTCCTCTGCCTGACCTAGCCCAATTGATAATTCACAAAAAGAGTGAATCAGTCATTAATCCGAAAGCCCTCTTCACCATGCCTCAACATTAATAACATCACAAATAATAGCTATACTTTCATTTATAATAGTTGAGCGCTTATGGACATCATAAAAAACATTAATGGACTATTATGAACCCTCAACAGAACTTTGCGTTACATAAACAAAGATTAAATTATACAACAACATACATAAACAATATTTAATATATGCATAAATGATATTGTTGATAAAAAAAGAAAAGAGAATACAAAAACATAAATATAGAGTCAATTAAAATTTTAGTAGTTTGAGAGTTTGAATGCCCATGCCAGTTTGGTATGGGCATTTTCCTTTTAAAAAGGTTTATATTATCTGTATTTTAATTGGGAAAGTTGTGAATCCTTTTAAATTTTCGCGTAACCGTAGAATCTGAATTTAAACGAGTCAAAGTGATGTGATTATACTCAAATTTGATTCTCCAAAAGTCTCTATCGAACTGGTCACCATACGGAATCAATTCAACTTCCGGCTTATGCCCGTGCACATTATAAACACCATTAATCCTTCCTCTTTCTGATTGAATAACAAATCGTCTGTCCCATTTAAAGAAGATATAGTCTTTTGATTTCTCTGAATTACTTTCCTCAAAATAATCACCCTCGCCAATAGCCCTTTCCAACCCCCACAATCCAAGAACTTTATCCCCATGCGTTTCTGGCAGCTTGGACGAGCGAACCAAGTTGACTTCTATGGCTTGTCCTTCTTCCATTCGCTTCCAACTCATTTCATTTTTACCAATCGATACTGTAAAGGGTTCGTCTAAGTCATCTAGCCCGTTGGTGTTTTGAATCGATATTTCGTTAGATTCCGGATTTAACTTCCATGTTCCATAGGAATGCTGAAACCTTCCATTGCCTGTTTCGTGGGTAAAGTCTGAATTTAGACGAGTCCATCTTGCGTTCGGGGTCATTTCTTCTTCACCCAACTTAACTGATTTTACGACCCAAAGTCCCTCAATTGCAGGTTTGTTTTCACAACTGAGCAACAAAAGAATTGCCCATACAAAAAAGATTGATGTTTTCTTCATGCTTTTGATTAGGTTACGACTAAAGATCTTTTCAAGCCAAAAGATGCAAATTTATCTCCTCTCGGTGTATAAAGAGTTATTACGTATTGTTATGCTATTCGTACTCATATCACATCGATAACACCCCTTCGAACACTAATTCTGAGTTGACGTTATCATTGTATTCTGCTTTTGTTGTGATTTTCACGTTAGCACATTTGTTTTTCTATCCACTTGTATGCCATTATAAACCTCTGGGAGGGCCAATTGGAAAAAAGTACCACACCTAACTTTCCAGGAAAGGTTCAATCCCATGTAGCAGGAATGGCTTACTAACGCTTTCTTTGGAAGAATACATGTATGCACCTTCATTCCGCATCACACCAACGGCACCGGATTCAATTCCTTCCGATACTGACTAGGACTCTTCCCCGTAATCTTCTTAAAATGCCGATTGAAATGGGAAAAATTATTAAATCCACAATCAAAACAAATGGATGCAATAGACTCATCCGTCTCATGCAAGAGCTTGGTAGCATGTACAATTCTGAATTCGTTGACAAATTGGGTGAAGGTCTTGTTCGTATGCTTTTTGAAAAAGCGACAAAAGGATGGAATGGTCATATTCACCAATTCGGCGACATCTGCCAAGGGTATGGTTTCTTCCTGGAAATGATTGCGGATATGTTTGTACACTTTATCAATTCGTAAACTGTCCTTATGCTCTACAACCAGGCTGGCAGCGGAAGCATTCAGTAATGTATAGTCTTCGGATTTGGCCAACATGTTCAGGATCTTGATCAACGTAAGTACTCGCTCGAAATGAGACATGTGATGCATCTCTTCCAAACGCTCTCCTACTTCTCTCTTGATGTTGCCGTGAAACGTTAGACCTCCCTTTGATCTTTCAAAAAATTTGGAGATTGCCTCCATCTCAGGAATGTCAAAAAAGCCTTTTCCCAAAAAATCAGGCCGCATCTGCACCACTACTTCACTCCCCCTTCCCGTAAACCGATCCGTAAACCCATAATGCGGCAGGTTCGGACCCAGGAAGATCAAGTCTCCATCTTTATAATAAGATATATGATTGCCCACGTGTCGCTTGCCGCTTCCCGAAGAGATGTACACCATTTCCATTTCAGGGTGAAAATGCCAGAAAGGAAATTTGTTGAGTGTCGCCTCATCAAACTTTTTGTAGGTAAAAGATTGCCCAAAATTGGGTTCTACCTTTTCGAGTGACGGATTAAGATTGCTCATGATTATTTAAATTAAATCGTTGCGATTAAGCTTGTCTATACAGTTGGTCTGTACCCGTGCAGATACGTGAACTAATTATAAACACAAAGTAAACAAACAGTATATAATTTTGTTGCTTGTTCAAAAATTATCATTATTTAACAAAATTAGGAAAAAATTAAGCTATAGAGGTTAAAATAGTATCATAAGTGGTGAAATCTGTCATATTCTGACTGTAAAAGTGGATTTAACTTTGCGTTAGATTTTTAGAAAATTACAAATACAATTAATCATGGAAAAGAGAATTATTAATTTATTTATCGCAGCATTATTTATGACTTCTGCTGCTTTTGCAGGTACTACTCCATCTATTTCAACGGACGGTACAAAAACATTCGTTTTGGATACTAAATTGTGGAAATCTGAATCACTTTCTGTTGAGATCAGAGACAATGAAGGTATAGTGATCTTCGAGGACAACTACAAAACCACTAACAACAAAAAAAGGTTCAACTTCGAAAATCTTCCAAACGGATCGTACACCATTACGTTGGATAACGAATTCAAAACGACAAAGCAAGAATTCGTAATCACATCAAACGAGATTAAATTACTTCCAAATGAAGTAACGACATACAAACCAGTAATCACTATTGCAGACGATCACATCGATTTGAATTACTTGTCAAACAACAACTTCACGGCGATTGACATTTACAGCAATGATGAGAATATCTTCAATGTGGACCTAAAAGAAGGAAACTCTATCCACAAAAGATTCAACACAAACGAATTGCCAAAAGGTGACTATACGTTTACAGTGGCTTCTGGGGGCGAAATCTATTCAAAAAGATTCAGCAAGTAAGAATTAGTTAGTTTAGTAGTAAGTTAAGGTGTTTTTCCAACTGGGAAGACACCTTTTTTGTTTTTAGCTTTATGTAACCACTTCGGTAATGGAATACCAAAACGGTAAGAAATCATTTTGCCATCACTTTTGGTCAAAAATACCGACAAAATTATGCTTGTAACCAATTCCTAGCCCTGGATTGTAATCCAAAGCAAGAAATGTTAAGACCCTTCAGACATGTTTGGATAAAATCAAAAACCGCCCGAATAATTACATCTGTTTATATCTATTTTATACTATCATATTTCGAAAAAATCATTCCTCTAGCTTTCAGTGCCATAATTTCGATACATCTCTTATCTTACAGTTCTATTCATAATACACTATGGCCAAGCAAAAAACAAATTCGAAATTCGACCTCCGGTACTTTCTGGCAATTATTCCTCTCCTCATTGTAGGATGGCTGATTTATATCTTTAGTGATATTGTCACATATGTATTAATCGGCTGGGTAATCTCAATGATCGGCGCTCCGGTCGTTGTATTTCTTCGTAAATATCTTGGTAAAAACCTGGCGGCAGGCATTACCCTGCTGGGGTTCATTTTGATCTTGGTTATCCTGATGTGGATCTTTATTCCTCCGATCAGCAAACAGGCCAGACAGCTGGCTGGAATAGATTACGCTCAGTTAATTCAAAATCTGGAAGAACCCATTGGAGACATGGAAAAATGGATGGAGAATATGGGGCTCATTCATTTAAGTCCCGAAAATCCGGAACGTGTTCAGGAAACGCCAAATGAACAATTTATCCATACAGAATTGGTAGATATTGACAGTCTTCTTTCCGAAAAGTATTCCGAAGATTCACTGGCCAGAAACGAAAACATCACGCTCTTGATCAAGATTGATGGTTCTGCGTTGAATCCTGAAAATAATGCCCAAAACAAAGAAAACGAACGCATTACTTTTTTTGATCAAGCAAAAAGTAACCTGTACGAATTCTTTGACCCATCGATTATCCCTAAATTCTTTTCGAGTGTTGTAGGCACGTTGGGTAATTTTGTAGTAGGACTAATGTCGGTCTTCTTTATTGCCTTTTTCTTTCTCCGTGAACAGGGACTTTTTAATACCATGGTCTCCGGAATCGTACCAGACAAGCAGGAACGAAAGGTTATGCAAGCCATCAATGAAAGTAGTGCGATGCTGATTCGATACTTCATTGGGGTGTTAAGTCAGGTAATGATCATCACCATATTTGTCACTATTGCTTTGTCCATTCTGGGAGTTAAAAATGCTTTGCTAATCGGATTTTTTGCAGCACTGATGAACATCATACCTTATGTGGGGCCGATCATCGGAGCTACATTTGCAGCAGTGATTACCATTTCGTCGAACCTTGGAATGCCGTTTTATCCCGTAGCGGGTATGGACCAGCCTACACTTTTGCCTTTATTGATCAAAGTGTTCATCGTTTTTGGTATCATGCAGATGCTGGATAATTTTATTCTACAGCCTAATATCTTTTCAAAGAGTGTGAAAGCGCATCCTCTTGAGATTTTCTTGATTGTCCTTATTGGAGCTAACATTGGCGGGATTTTGGGAATGGTGCTGGCAATTCCGGCATATACTGTCGTACGAGTTGTGGCAAAGGTTTTCTTGAGTGAGTTTAAGGTGGTGCAAAGTCTTACTAAGGGGTTGTAGTGGTTTAGTTATTCAGTGGCACAGTTTTTAAATTGATCAATTGTTGAGTTGTTCAATTATTAAATTGTTGAGTTGTATTGATATTCTGTTCACTTCTCCATGGCGAGAGAACGTATCTCCTGACCTTTCTCGGATTTAAATCAAAAAACAATAACGCCTTCTTCTTGATTTCCTATTTTTTGTGCTTGATCATTTTTATGCCGGTACCCGGAATACCATGCCAGTAGGCTATCGAATTGGTGTAAATTATCGGGTTTATTATGCAGTTTCACCTCTTTTAACATTGGGCGAAAGACTTCAAGAAGTGCCACTATGTTTGACTTGTCTTTCTTGTTGTAAATCAAATCTAGTTCAGGAACGGAGCGGATGAATGCTCCAGGATAGGTTTCAAATACTTCGATTCCTAATACGTTTATCTCACTTTTCAATCGCATGGCTCGTGCGGTAAGCCCTCCTAAAAACATGGGCGACATGGCTTTTAATTCTTTATCCGCTTCTCGGTAGAAATAGTCTTTTCCTCTTCCAAAATAAGCCAAAGGAAGACTCAAGGGCGCATCAATATAGACACCTGTAGGTTTTAATTCTTTTACTGCATTCAGGATCAGCGCATCAGCATCTTCCTTTTTTCTGGAGCTTATCTGATACAATGTTTTTTCTTTATCATAAGTGATAACAGTGGTCCCCGCCAATTTTGAACCATAATCGATCCCAAAATGCATTAGCGAAGGGTTGAAAGTCCGCCATCCACACCAATGACTTGTCCGGTAATCCAGCTTGAATCGTCGCTGATCAAAAAAGTGGCCGCTTTGGCAATATCCTCCGCTTCACCAATTCGCTTTAAGGGATGTCGATTATTACTTGCTTCTATTCGTTCTGGAGTAGATAAGATATGTGCAACAAGTGGAGTATTCGTCAATGAAGGAGCGATGCAATTCACTCTAATCTTTGGAGAAAGTTCGGAGGCTAATGATCGCGTAAGTCCTTCGACAGCACCTTTGGCAGAAGCTACACTTCCATGAAATGCCATACCTTGCTGAACTGCAACAGTGCTGAATAAAACCACCGATGCACCATTTTCCGCCTTTTTCATAGGTTTCAAAGCTGCCTTAATCAATTTAACCGCACCAATGACGTTGATCTCAAAATCGTCTCGAAATGCTTCAATGCTTAGTGATCGAAAGGGTTTCAAATTACTCGACCCGGGACAATACACCAACGCATCAATCGAATCAGGAAGAAAGTCTGTGGGAAAATCATCTTCCAGAATATCGTGATTTATGTGTTCGAATTGCATCGACCCGGGTAATTCCGGTTCATTTCTGGAAATCGAATATACGGTCGCTCCTCGCATTCCAATGGATTCGGCTATGGCATATCCTATTCCCGAACTTGCTCCCACGATGACTACATTCTTTCCTTGCATTGTTGATGTCTATTTTGAATTAAAACAATCAAACAGTGTTTTACAATTTAAGTTCAGAAGTAATTCTTTGCTCCTGAAATTCTAATAGATCAAAAAATAGATTCAAAATCTAGTGTTGACTACATTATTCAGCGCAGACCCGAATCGATAGCGGACACCAAAATACATGTACATGGAAAAGTTACTGTCCCGCAGCTTATTTTGAAGTAATATTTCCTCCACGGATAGATTCCCCTTGGGAATATTGATTCGGTCTCGTGTAATTTCATAAAAGATGCCTGTATAGAAATTTAATCCCTTGAAGACATTGATGTCTACACTCGGATTGATATTGATACTGTATCGCTCTGGTAAGGTAAAGAAATGACTGAATCCTGCATCGAAGTAAATATTTCCCCATGGCTTGATTAGCTGATAATCGATGGCCAAACGGTGTCGACCCAAAAATTCAGTTGCTTGAAAAAATGACGTGGTATCTATATAATCATTGTACCGTCCTCCAACCTCATACCGAAATGTAAAATTATGATCTGCATATTCTGAGTAAGGAAACACATTGTATTCAATAGCCGGAGATACAGTAATGCTGTGATCGTAATTCTCAAAAATACTTCTACTGTATCTTGCCAACGATCCAATAGACCAATGCTCACTCAAACTATAAGCATAAAGCAGGTCGCCAAAAAATGATGTTTGAAGGTTTGAAATAGTCCCCTCATCATCGCCAATTACAAAATTACTTTCGTTGCGTGAATAATTAAATGCGGTAAAAAACTTGTGTTTTTCGGTTGTTCGATTGGTATTGATGTTAAACCTCAGATTTAAGGAATTAAACTGTGACTCTCGATTCATATTTCCATTTACTCCTACAGAAAACACCCAGGCATTCCATGGGTCAATCAAAACGTTTTCTTCAATTTCTGTTTCATTTGAATTGACGCTGTAGGATATATTTTCCATTTGCCCTTCTTCGACCATGTATTTTAATAAAGCTTGTTTGAGTCCTTTAACGATTGCGGTGCGAAAATCATCTTGTACAGCATTCGCATCTGTAAAGAACTTTATTTCATAGGGTTCATTATTAGATTTTTTATTTTCAATGGTCAATGTAAACTCTCTACCGCCACTCCCCGTCCGTTGATCAATAAGTAAAAAATACAATTCTGCCGATTGTCGATCCAACATGTAATCCACAAAATCAATTTCCGTCTTGATGTAGGTCATATCACAGTACGTCCGACAATCAATGAAAATCTTTGGTCTTTCCTGTGCAAAAAGAACTGTTGACAATAAAAAGAATAGAAGAGTTAACGTGCACTTCATTTGGATTGCTTTAAGAGTTTGAAATAATTGATCTCAGGAGGCCGTGAAAATTATCCAAAATGAAGTTATGTAGAAACGATTGCTCATTCTGTAAATCTGAGTAAAACAGTGTAAATACATGAAAAATATAGGTTACAAAGTGTAAACACTTGTTTCTTTATCAGGAAACCTTTATTTTATTTAAATCACAATTACCAATGAAGTACTTTGACCCGTTTGTCTTTTGTAGAGATGCTGAAGAGTTTCTCGAAACATTAGAAGAAAAGACAAGAAATAAAGTCTTTTATAATATTCGAAAAGCTCAATATGTTCGAGATGAGAGTTTATTCAAAAAACTAAATGATGATATCTGGGAATTTTGACCTTTGTACAAAAGGAACAAAATAAGACTTTTTGCATTCAAATACAGAAAAAATAGTACTGTCACTATCGTAGTAACTACACATGGAATTCTCAAAAATACTTCCATGGTTCCAAAGCGCGAACTTGAAAAGGCAAACAAAATAAGACTACAATTTCTAAAAGATAAAAACCTTAATAAATGAATACGACGACTTTTGATGAGATGTTGGATCGTAATATTAGCAAAATCGGAACTGAAAAACGCGATGAATTTGAATATGAACTAAAAATGGATTTACTTGGTGAAGCAATAAAAAATGTTCGTAAAAAAAGAAACCTTACCCAGACTCAACTTGGAAAATTAGTCGGTGTACAAAAAGCACAAATCTCTAAACTTGAAAATAGTTTAACGGATGCGCGGTTAGAAACAATTCTAAAAGTTTTCAAAGCACTTAACGCACGAATTAATTTTCAAGTAGAACTTCTCGATTACGAAATTTAAAAAGGAGGTCCCCACCTCTGCGGAGACCTCCTCACTGATTTTGGGATCAGTATTTCATCATGCTTCTTCCAATGCAGCTGAATGCGCACGTGTTAGAGTCTCCTGTATATCATAAGGTACAGGTTGGAACCCCGAAAGGGCACGACTAAACTTTGCACGTCCCTGAGAGATTGACCGCAAAGTCGATGAATATTTATAAAGCTCTGCTAGAGGGACCTTAGCCATTATTTTTTGATAATGCCCAATAGCATCCATTCCCTGGATCGTCGCACGGCGAGTCTGAAGATCGCCCATTACGTCGCCCATTACAGAGCTTGAACAAAGGATATCTAAGTCATAAATCGGTTCTAATAATTGTGGGCCAGCATCCTTGAATGCCGTTTTGAATGCTGCAGAAGCGGCTAGCATAAATGCCATATCATTGCTATCCACTGGGTGCATTTTACCATCATAAATACACACACGGATATTCTGACAATAAGACCCGGTCAAAGGTCCTTCTTCCATCTTCTGCATGATTCCTTTCTTGATCGCATTGATATATTTTGCGTCGATCGAACCTCCCACGATACACCAATAGAAAGCAAACTTTCCTCCCCACGGAAGATCTTCAACCTCTGTCTTTCGTACAGTCAATCCGCTTGGATCCGGCATGCCTTCCGTATAAGGTTCAATTCGCATATGAACTTCACCAAACTGACCAGCACCACCACTTTGCTTTTTATGTCGATAAGAAGTGTTCGCCTCACGAGTAATTGTTTCACGATATGGAATTCGAGGTTCTTCAAATTGCATGGATATACCGTTGACCTTTTCGATCCTGTATTTAACAATATCCAAATGCAGTTGTCCTTGACCGTGCAGAATCGTCTGCTTGAGTTGAGCAGATTGCTCCACGATAAGGGTAGGGTCTTCTTCCTCGATTTGATGCAATGCCTTGATCAATTTCTCCATATCAGATTTACTAGGAGGGGATACGGCTGTTCTGATTCGGCTCGTCGGAAAATCAATTTCTTCTATTGCCCGATCAATCCCTTTAGTGTTTAAGGTGTTATTCGAATGTGCAGTTTTTAATTTCACAGTAACACCGATATCACCCGCCACCAATTTCTCTACTGGTGTTCGACTTTTACCTTCGGCTACGTAAATCTGATTGATCCTTTCTTGATCACCATTGGCCTGATTAATTAAATCATTTCCCGCAGATATTGACCCTGAATAAACCTTAAAATAAGAAACTCTTCCTACTTGTGGCTCTGACATTGTCTTATATATGAAAATGCTTGTTCCTCCATTTGCATCACATTCCAATTCGCCTCCATCTTTAAGCTTGGCTGCCGGACGGTCTGCAGGGGAAGGTGCGATATCATTCAAGAAACCCATTATCCTACCACTTCCCATATTTTGCGAACTTGATGCACAGAAAACCGGAAAGATTTCTTGATTGGCCAATGCTATGGTTAGGCCTTTGGCAAGATCAGATTCATCCAGCGTACCTTCTTCAAAATATTTTTCCATCAGTCCTTCTTCATTTTCTGCTGCCGCTTCTACCAGAGCATTGTGCATTTCATCTGCTTTTCCTTTTTCAGAATCAGGAATGGGTTGTTTCTCTGGTTTGCCGCCTCCATCAGGAAATACATACATCACCATACGCAAGGCATCAATGATACTGTTGAACTCCCCGCCACTATTGTAAGGATATTGTACTGGGATAACTTTTTTACCAAATCTATCCACAGCCTGTTCCAATGTGCTGTCAAAATCTGCTTTGTCGTGATCCATTTGATTCACAACGAATATGGCTGGAGAATTAAATTTTTCAACATATTCCCAAATGAGCTCTGTCCCTACTTCAACTCCCGAAGAAGCATTGAGCATAATAACAGCAGTATCGGCAACCTTAAGCGATGATACAACTTCACCGATAAAATCATCCGAACCCGGCGTATCAAGAATATTAATCTTATTCCCTCTCCATTTGACATGCATCAAAGTGCTAAAAATGGAGTTTCCCCTTTCTTTTTCAATGTTGGTATAATCAGAAGTTGTGTTCTGGCTATCCACATTCCCTCTTCTGTTGATGGCTCCGGATTCAAAAAGCATTGTTTCTGCGAATGTGGTCTTACCGCTTCCGGA
>JBCCVV010000165.1:0-15218 GCA_039194925.1 Bacteroidota bacterium | reverse complement strand
GGGGAACGAAAATATTTGACGATACCAGGAAGCTCTTGAAATTGGAAGAAGAGAGAGAAGGCTCTCGGATTAAGGCATTTGGATCGACTTGTAGGCTCATATAAAAGTGTCATAGGACAAACACCTGATCTTTGTACCTTAAACCATATGCCTCTATACTTGGATTTAGAAGAACACAATACGCGTTTTTCGTGCTAAAGAAATTAATTCCCCAACTTTCGCGTTTGACCCCTGTTTAGGCTATTTTTTCGCACTAAAACAAAAAATATACGCGTTCGTACCCCTTCGCCGCTTGCATGTCTTCTAATATTTTTCAATCGGATAGATTTATCTCAAAATTCAATAAAAATATCCTATGCGATGTTATACTTGGTTGGTCTTGGTGGTATTGGGCGCTGTACTTAGTGCTTGTCGACAAGAAAACAATTTAATACTGAAAAATCAAGATCGTGTCGTTGTGTATGATAACAAAAAGTCATCATATGAAAACGGTATGCAGTATGGCAAGAGATACGCGAAAGAAATTCAAGCCTCAACAAAGCGATGGACAGAATTTATGGAATCTCATACCGGGAAATCAATTAAAAGACTAAAAACAATGGTAGAGCAGAGATCAAATTTGATTGCTGCCATTAATAAATATACACCCAATGTACTGCTTGAAATAAATGGGATAGCGATCGGCGCAGGGGTGGATCCTGATGTTTTACTCTTATTCAATATTGGAGAAGAGATTTATCATTTGACAAACTATGACTTTCAAAGTTGTAGTAATGTTGCTGCAGTTGTGAGTGAAGGCGTGACTATGGTGTACAATCAGGATTTGCCCCAATTTTTGCATAATGAGTCTGGTCCGGTTTTACTTCAAAAAGAAGATGCACTCTTATTTGCTTTTCCGGGTTCTGTAGGTATAAGTGGTTTTAACAAGAATTTTGCAGTTAGTTGTAATTCTTTACCTGGTGTGAAAGGTAATGGAGACGGATTACCCTTGAGTTTTGTGTTGAACAAAATTCTGGAAATGTCTTCAATACAAGAGGCTACCAATTTTATTGAAAAAGTGCATTTACCAATTCCTCAAAACCTCATGTTTGTAGATGGGACACAATTGTTTAACCTGGAAGTCTCAGAAAAAGGTTTTACCACAATCCTACCGCAAAATGGATTTTGTGCGCATACCAACTATTCGTTAACATCCAACCAATGGATGGACCACCCAAATACGAATAAGTGCAATAGAATGAAATTTTTGTTAGAGAATATTTCAAAAACTAAAGCGCTGCAAACAGAAAAAATACATAGCTTATTTACGAATGATCCTATCAATAATGAGGAGACTTATCTGAGTTGGCACACTACATACAATGCATCTGGTCTTATTGAAGCTAGATTCTATGATGACATTTTGTATCAATCAAATTAACTATTTAACAACACTAAATCATCAATCGATGAACGCCCAAAATTTTCTAAGGATGTCGCAAATCCAATTTATACTGATTTTATGTTTTTTTACTTTGTCTTCAAACGCACAAGTCGTGTTTTGGACAGAGGGATTTGAAAATGCGGATCCGTCGAGCGGAACCAGAAGTGCGATCAATCATACGGATACTAAAAATGGTACTGGACCTGGAGTCTGTGGACCTGGAAACTATTTTTTTCGGATCAATACAGCAAATGATGCCCCCACTGGCGTAAGCATCGCTTTTAGTGGCTTTACGGGTTTTTATTGGAGAGGAGAAGACTTGAATGCATGCGTTGCCAATCCTGATGTGATTGAATTCAATGGGATTGATATTTCTGGTTTGGCGGGTTTTCGACTATCAGGATTGTTTGGATGCAATGGTGCCATCGTTTGGGAAATTTCAGATGGCGATGGTATCTTTATAGAACATAGAGTAGATGGTGGACCCTATCAACAAAATATAACGTTGCTTTCAACTGCTAGTAAAAACTTGCAGCAGGATACTGATTTTGACGGTGTACCCGATGGGATTATATTAGGTCCAAATTTTCAAGAATTGTCCCATGAGTTTTCTGTAACGGGTAGCACACTTGATTTAAGAATCACGATTTTTGCGGATGATGGTTCAGAAGAGTTTGGTTTTGATGAATTAGTGCTTGAACATTCGGTATCACTTCCTGTGCATCTTAGCAAATTTGAAGGAAGTTATATCGATGGGCAGGTTCAATTAATTTGGGAAACACAGAATGAAACGAACAATGAAGGCTTTGAAGTTCAGAGACTTGATACAGATTCAAGATGGGAAACTCTGGCATTTATAGATGGAAACGGGAATTCGAATCGAGTCCAGCAATATGATTATATAGATAAACGACCGTTGAATGAAAAAAGCTATTACCGACTCAGACAAGTTGATTTTGACACGAATTTCAGCCATTCAGATATTATTTCAGTTGATACCCAATTGAAAGGTTCAGATGTTCGATTGTCCCGGTTTTTTGTGCAGGAAGAAGTCGAATTTGAAACGATGTACAAAGGGATGGTAAAACTATTTACTACGTCGGGACAACTGGTTCAGATGTCAGAAATGGAGGGATCAAGTATTGACGTTAGTCAGTTAAATTCTGGGATGTACTTTATCATGTTTACTGGCTCCGAGATACATAAAACCTTCCGATTTTATAAGATATGAAAGTTACTTTTAAGCGATTTTGCCTTTATACATTCACATTCTTCATATTCATTTTAGTTGCTTTCTGTTGCTTTTTGCTTTATGAAACGAAGGATGAAATTCATGCCAATTCAGATAATGTAGATGAAATCTTTCAAAAAATATATGACGGAGATAGAATGGCAGGGTTTGCAGTATCAATTTTTACGCCGGATTCCGTACTTTTTATGAATGGATATGGATATAGGGATGTGAGACAAAAGTTACCCTTTACTGCAAAAACTCAACAATATTTGGCTTCGATTTCCAAGACAATAGTGGGGGTTTCGATTTTACAAGCGAATCAGCTTGGATTAATTGATTTGGATCAGGAAATTGAAGAGATCCTACCTTATGATATACGGAATCCTTCTTTTCCTGACCATTCCATTACTATAAGACAATTGGCGACACATACCTCTTCTTTGGAGTACAACGAAGAATTTGTTGAATCATTATATATTCAAGATGATTTGAAAAGTGAATCACTCGGCGATGTATTGGATTCATATTTTGAGAAAAAAAAGTTTGGTGAAGTTGCATTTATTGAAAGTAAACCTGGTAGTACTTATAATTATTCGAATATCGGAATAGGGTTATTGGCTTACATTATAGAGTTGACTTCAGGAATGACATTTCGAGAATTTTCGAAGAGACATGTTTTTGATCAAGTGGGACTTAAAGATGTCGACTGGTACATAGACGATGCCATTAATCCTCAGGCTAAATACTATTCGCTAAATGAAAATGTTCTTACAGAAGTCGATTCTATGGGGGTGCAATTATATCCTTGTCGCGATTTAAATGCCAATATTGAAGAGCTTACCCACCTTTGTCAAAACTTTATGGGGTATAATGAAAAGCTGATGAGTGATCTGTCATTTCAAGAGATGTTCCGACCTCAATTGTCTAATTCTATTCAAAATCTTGAGGATGACAATGTGGGGATTATCTGGCAAATAGATAGCAATCAGTATGGAAATTATTATAGATTGACTGGTCATTCGGGTTCCGATACAGGGATCAATTCAATGATGTATTTTGACCCAAAAATACAGTTGGGATATATCTTTATAGGGAATACTGGTCAATCTGAACAAAACCGAGTTCATCACATCTTGGCATTTAAGACCCTACTTAGTTTTGGTAATCATTTTAAAAAAGAAAATGCCTCCAGTTTCGGAGAAAAAGCTAAATTTATAATGTACAACTACTACAGCAGAATCAGGGCATTCTTTATGTAATACCGCTAGGAAGAAATAAGTTTTAATAGACAAAGTAAAATGAAAGTAATTCCAATGTTTAATTTTAAAATGGTTTTTGCCCTTGTTTTAACGGGCGTTTCACTATCGATGTCAATTGGACAACGAACGGTAACTTTTCACTTGGATGCTACAGGAATTAAGGATAACTCCATCGTAGGAATACGAGGAAACACATCACCTTTGAAGTGGGACAAAAGTTTAAAAATGAGAAGGAACACAGATAATTATTCTATTGAAATTTCATTTGACGAAAGTGTTTCCACAATCGAATTCAAGTATGTGATAGAGAAAAAAAAGGATGTGCAATGGGAATATACAGAGAATAGAGTGTTGAATTTAGACGATTCTAAAGATACGTCCCTTTATCATACCATGAATTATATTGAAGTGGATATAGATAATCTTGAGCCCCTGTCAACAGATCAAATGTTAAAGGATTTTGCACTGGTAAAACGTATCATATTAGATGTCCATCCTGGAACTTATAGATATCGGACAAAGGAAGAAATAGAAAATATACTAGACGAACTTCAGAATACACTAAAATCAGAGCGTTCGATCGGAGCGTTTTACCTTACCTTGTCCAAACTATTGGCTTACATACAGTGTGATCATACTTTTGTGTCCTATTACAATCAAAACAGTACAATCAAAACAGTTATCCATCGACAAAAAGATAAGTTGCCATTTACATTCAAATGGGTCGGTGATGCTATGGTGGTTTTAAAAGATGCAAGTCCTGAAAAAATTAAAAGAGGAACGGTTATTACAAAAATAGACGGGGTATCAGTCAGTAAGATTAAAGATTCTCTCATGGATTATATTCGTGCAGATGGTGCTAATAATTCCAGTAGGATGGCCCAGCTGGAAATTAAAGGTTATCAATTTCGATATGATGGTTTCGATGTATTTTATCCCTTGTTATTTCCCTCTTCGAAAAGTACATTTGAACTAGAGGCAAATTATAAGGGAGAAAATTTTGTTCTTCATGTCCCCAAAATAACACGAATAGAACGATCCAAGATTTTGAAGCAGAGGTTTACGGATCATCCAGTCTCAAGAGAAGATCTTTGGGATTTTGCCAAGTTGTCGGACGGGGTTTCCTATTTAAAAATGGGGTCTTCGACCTTCTTTAACGATTCCTTTGAATGGAAGGAATACCTGAAAAATGTGTTCAAGGAAATCCGAAAAGGAAAGAGTAAAAATATTATTATTGATATCCGAGAAAATGAAGGAGGTCTTGATGCTATTTCCGAAGAACTTGTAAAATACATGCTAAAAGGTTCTCCACAGAGTAGTGAATTCATAAGTAAGTCGAGGTATTTGAAATTTCCTGAATCAATTAAGCCATTCATATCGTCTTGGGGAGATCCATGGTATTTTGATTTACAAGACAAAGAGTACACAAAAGATGGTGATTATTATTCTTTTCAAGAATCAGAGAACTTAGAATCGCATGATCATAAAATATCCAAAAAGCTTAAAGCAGATATTTATTTACTTGTGAGTCCGATAAACACCTCAGCTATGTTTTACTTGACAAAATTTTTTAAAGAACACCAATTGGGTACGCTTATTGGTCAGGAAACAGCAGGCAATCTAAATGGAATTAATGGAGGACAAATTTTATTTTTAGAACTTCCCAACTCGGGTTTGACCATTGATTTTCCGGTGATAGGTTCATTTAGTAGTACAAAAATGGAAAACAAGGGAATAAGCCCTGATATTTTGGTCTCTGCAAGTCTTCGTGATATTCAGAATGGAAAGGATATTGAACTAGAAACTGCATTGTCGATTATAGAGTCTCGCAGTCAATAAGTGATTCATAGTAATTGTATCTACATTAGGTTATTGCCAAGAGCTGTGTGTTATTTTTTATTTAGGAGGTAATGCAATCAGAATAGTACAACTCAAAAACCAGGAATCAATCTCTTGATTACTTCGTCCTTGAATGCTCGGCCAATCGGTATGATATGATCGTTTTCGACCCCAATTGATGTACTGCTTACCTTTTTAATCTTACCCAAATTGACTAGATAAGACTTATGGACCTGAATCAGCTTTTCACTCCCAATACTTTCCAACCAATGTTTAAGTGATTCTGATGAAAGATGTTTTTTATGGTCCAAATGGATTTCTGTGTAATCATTATCCGCTTTGATATATAAAATGTCATTTAAATTGACCCTGATATGCTCATATCCGGATTTAATAAAAATGCTGCCATTTTGTGATGGACTTGTCGAAGTTGAGGCATTGGGATCGGGTACTTTTCCTACTGCAGTCACAAATCGCGAAAATGAAAAAGGTTTGAGTAAGTAATCCACAACAGAAAGATCATAACTTTCCAAGGCAAAATCCGGGTAAGCGGTGGTTAATATTACGGATGGAGGAGATTGGAGAGATCTCAGAAAATCCATCCCTGATAATTTTGGTAAATGAATGTCCAGGAACATTAAGTCCACCGTATGTTGCTTCAAATAGCTCATAGCCCGAAGAGCGTCGCTAAAAACACCTACTAACTCCAATGAGCCATAATCGGCGATGTATTTTTTCAAAATTCTTTGAGCAGGAGGTTGATCCTCTATGATGATACACTTCATGATGACTGATCCTTTTGGAGATGTATAGTCAATTTCACCTTATAAAATTGATTGTTATCACTAATTGTCAGCTCATGTGCATCGGGATAGATCAAATCCAATCTTTTTTTTACATTTTCTAACCCAATACCTTTGGCATGAATGGGAGAATTTGCAATCTCTCTGTAGGAGTTGTTGCAGGTAAACGTAAGCTTTCTGTCCTTATCAAGTCGTACTCCTATATCGATTTTGATTTGATCCGATTGACTGCTCTGACTGTGTTTGAATGCATTTTCTACAAAAACCAGCATGATCAGCGGTGCGATCTTTTCATTATGATCATAAATATCTGATGTGAAATTAATTTTACCACGATCCTCTATTTGTAGTCTATTCAAATTAATGAAATTTTCAAGTTGTTTCAATTCTTTCGAAAGAGGTACATATTTTTCCTTGCATTCGTAAAGCATATACCTTAGCAACCCTGATAATTGCAATATAATTTCCGGTGTCTTTTTTGAGCCTTCGAGCGCATAGGAATAGAGATTGTTGAGGTTATTGAATAAAAAATGAGGGTTGATTTGTGATTTTAAGAACTGAAGCTCGCTTTCCTTGATGACTTCTTCCAGTTTATCCACTTCTTTTTGTTTCATGAGCGCATCCCATCCAAACTTTACGCCGGACAGAATAGCCACTATCGGAATAATATCAACAAATGCCCACAACATCTTTATTGATTTTGCTCTCCGGCCTGAAAAAAAGACTCTTTCTAAAACAAATTCCTCCAAAAGTGCCGAGGCCAGAATGCATGCGATTACCATTCCAACAAAGATCAAGATGTTTTTTCTTTTGTAGAATATGGGTAAGCAAATATAATTTATGATAGCAGCAGCGGTGGCGTAATTTAAAAAGTAGACATACTTATATGCCTCTACAGAAGGTTGATTCCGATCAAAGGAATAAAAAACAAAGACCACCAGATGAAAGATGATTTGAAACAGAATCTCCTTATAGATGTTTCTTTTATTCATACCATACAAAGAAAAGGATATTTGGAAAAGGCAGGAAACACTTTCGGTAAACGACTGAGTTAATACCCCAAACAGCAGTTAATTCAACCATTTGCCATCACGTATGTCGTTTACCATATTCATTTTGTCGTTGACCGAATCTATTTTCAAAGTATGACTATTAACGGCATATTTGTATTCAAAATCTAAGTGTTCTGCATGAAAAAGATATTCGTTTTTGGATTTATACTAATGACATCACTGTTGAATGCCCAATCGGGCCAGTACAAGGTAATGGGTACAGTGGTAGAAGCCTCCACGGATCAAATGATCGATTACGCTACGGTAGTGCTCATTGATAAAACATCGCAAAAGATAGTTTCCGGAACAACAACAGAGGGAGGAGGTGAATTTGAACTTATTGCTGATTCGCCAAACGTCTCTCTGGAAGTCAGTTTTATTGGCTATACCACGATTCGTATCGAAGAAATTCCATTTGACGGGAATCTTGCCGATCTTGGCGCTGTCAAATTGGGAGAAGATTCACAGACACTTGATGAGGTGGTCGTGGTAGGTGAAAAATCAACAACGGAGTTTAAACTGGACAAGCGGGTCTTCAATGTGGGTACCGATCTCAGTACAACTGGTGCCAGTGCTTTGGAGGTACTTAACAACGTACCTTCCGTCAATGTAAATATCGAAGGGCAGGTTTCGTTACGTGGTTCGAGTGGAGTTCAGATCTTGATTAATGGAAAGCCTTCTATTCTTTCTGATGAAGCCAGTAACGCTTTAGGAACAATAACTGCAGACATGATCGATAAGGTAGAGGTAATTACAAATCCTTCCGCCAAATATGAAGCAGAGGGGACCGCTGGCATCATTAATATTGTGCTTAAGAAAAATGAGAAAAGAGGCTTGAATGGTTCTATTTCATTAAATACCGGAGTGCCGCATAATCATAGCGTGGGCCTAAGCTTGAACCGAAGATCTGAGAAATTCAATCTCTTTACCCAATTGGGGGTGGGATATCGTGAATTACCCAGAGATAATGAAAATATCAATGAAGACAAAATTAAGGGTACGATTCTGAATTCCATTGGCGAGGAATTTAGAAACGAGACATTCTACAATTTCATTCTTGGATCGGATTATTATATCAATCCTCAAAACGTGATCACCCTTTCAGGAAGTTTTGCCTATGAAGTGGAAGATCAGCCTTCGGAGACTAATTTTGAATTCCTTTCGAATGGAAGTCTGGAAAGAGCATGGACACGAAGAGAAGTTACCGAAGCGACCAATCCAAAATATCAATACGAATTACAATACAAGCGAGACTTCAAAGACCACAAAGATCATCAGCTTTTATTCAGTGCTATTGGTCGGTTTTTTGGTAAGGATCAATCTTCTACGTTTACAAATGAATTTACTTTGGGGGATGATAATTTGAATGATCAAATCACAGAGACAGAATTCAAAGAAGGGAAATATACATTTAATCTGGATTATACGAAACCCTTTGATTCAGGATGGACTCTTGAGGCTGGAGCACAATATTTATTGAATCATGTGAGCAATGATTTTTCCGTGAGTGATGAAATCGAAGGAGCATTTGTGGTAGATGAGGGGCTTACCAATTTATTTGAATACGACCAGAATGTACTAGGTGTTTACGGAACAGGCGCATATGAAGGCAATGTTTGGGGGATAAAGCTCGGTATGCGGGTAGAAAATACTGAACTGTCCACACTTTTGGTCAATACCAATGAGGAGAACAGTCTAAATTTTACCAACCTGTTTCCCACCCTGCATACTTCCTATAAATTGTCGGATGGAGTATCATTTCAAGCGGGTTATTCGAGACGAATTTACCGTCCAAGACTATGGGACCTGAATCCATTTTTTAACATCCGTAACAATTTTAGCATACGCGTGGGGAATCCCAATCTTTTTCCAGAGTTTACGGATAGCTACGAAGTGGGAAGTATATTTATTTTTGATGATATTTCCTTTAACTTGAACGTCTACCATCGCTACACTACAGATAAAATCGAGCGGGTTTCAACGTTTGAAAACAATGTAAATACGTTTAGACCCGAAAACGTGGGAACGAATAAAGCGACGGGAATAGAAGCCAATTTCAAATATTCTCCTTCGCGAAAAATTACAATTAATGGGGATGCCAACTACAATATATTTAAGCGAGAAGGAACATTCAACGATCAGGTTTTTGATTTTTCTGCGGATCAATGGTCCGGAAAACTTACAACGAAATATAAGGTAAGTAAGGCATTGGATATGGAAGTAACTACGAGACACGAATCCCGTGAGCAAACCATTCAAGGAATCCTTGCAGCGAATACGTTTTTGGATTTTGGATTGAGGTACAAGATCTTAAAAGGAAAAGGAGTATTTAATATGAGCGTTCGGGATATTTTTGCTTCCCGAATACGTCAAAATACCATTGATCAGGATGACTTTTTTCTATATTCCAGAAGTCTTAGAGGACGATTTATAACATTTGGATTTAGTTATGGGTTCGGAAAAGGAGAAGCGATGGAGTTTTCCGGCGCAAAGCGAAGATAGTTTGGAATTACGAAATGGAATGAGTTGCAATTTTGAAATTGTTACTTTTGGGAATGTCCATAGCTATTTATACTGGAAGTGAGAAATTGTCTCTTCGATGGCAAGAAACACTACATAAAGTATTACCCGAGAAAAAGATAGAGGTATATCCAAACATCTCAGATTTCAAAGCAATTCAATTTTTGATTTGTTGGGGCCCATATTCAGGTTTGATCGATAAGTTTTACAATCTTAAAGCCATTCAGTCGCTTGGGGCGGGTGTGGATCATATATTTAAGTTGAATGTTATAGATCCTAAGATTAAGGTGATTAAGATCGTGCATCATCAACTGAGACAAGATATGTGGGAGCATGCACTGGGTGTTGTATTGGCAGATATGAAAAACTTTCACCTCTATTATGAATACGAAGCACAGAAATACTGGAAGCGAAGACGTTATCGAAGCATTAAGGATACTTCAATTGGGATACTTGGTTTGGGAAGAATTGGTGGTTTTGTAGCACAGCAATTTACTCAACTAGGTTTTGAAGTAAAAGGATGGTCTCGTTCTAAAAAAGAAATTGAGAATGTGTCCACATTTGTTGGCCAGGATGGTTTAGATCAGGTTTGCGAAGAATCGGATTATCTTATTAATATTCTTCCTTTGACCCAATCAACCATAGGAATATTGGATGAACGTTTTTTTAGGAAAATGAAATCTTCGGGATACCTAGTAAACTTGGGTAGAGGTCCACAATTGATTGATAATGATTTACTTAAATGCCTTGACTCCGACCAGATTCGTGGAGCATATTTAGATGTTTTTCAGGTCGAGCCACTTCCTGATCACCATGCATTTTGGTATCACCCCAAAGTTATAGTCACACCGCATATCGCTAGTATTACGGATATCGATTCTGTATATCCTCAAGTTGTTGAAAATATCAGACGGCTAGAATTGGGGCAGGAATTATTGAATACGATAGATGTAGAGAGAGGATATTAGTACATGAATTTTTCGCAAGAATTGTATATTTATTGCCTATCCAGCTATGGAAGTGATTTAAAAACATATCTTAACACTTACAAGTAACTCATTGAGAGTCAAATACTTCAGCTTTTTCTGTATCCGGAGTTTTTACTACGAATTTCGAAAAGAGCTTCGTCTTGACTATCAAGCAGTTACTTTCAGAAATTAACATAGTTTTTAAACCACTTCATATGTAAAATGAAAAAGGCAAACTTACTTCTCTATCCGATCTTATTCCTTGGTTTTTCTGTACTTAACGGTCAAAACACTTTCACTAATCCCGATATTGAATCTATCCTCTTGGGTGATTATAATCCCTCAGATTTTTACGATGATCTTACGTATTCAGCGAAAAACGAAGTGAAGTCGAGTATTATGAATGATGTGAGTCCTTCGAGACTGTATTCGTATCTCCAGGAAATGAATGAATTTAAAACGCGCCATACAAGTTCTGATACTCTTGGGCCTTTGGGGATTGGTGCCGCCAGAGACTATGCATTGGCAAAGTTTCAATCGTTTGCTGAAAATAGCTCAAGTCCATTGATTCCTAGCTTTTTCCAGTTTACTGAAAACGTTTGTGGAATGGGTAGACATAAAAACATTTGTGCAGTTCAGCCCGGAGTGGAAATCGACGACCCTTCGATCATTATTGTCATGGCACATTTTGATAGTCGATGCGCAGATGTCTGCGATGTTGAGTGTGATTCACCAGGAATGGAAGACAATGGAAGTGGATCTGCCTTGGTTTTTGAATTGGCCAGGATAATGAGTCAATACAAGTACAAGCATACCATTTTATATGTATTAACTGTCGGTGAGGAGCAGGGGCTCTTTGGAGCAGATGCCATGGCCAGATATTGTACACAAAAGGGTATTGAAGTAAAAGCCGTTTTTAACAATGATACCGTTGGAGGAATAATTTGCGGAGAGACATCGAGTGTTCCTTCCTGTCCGGGGGAGGGGCATATTGATAGTACCCAAGTACGACTTTTTTCGAACGCAATTCGGAGTAGACAACTATCACGATGGATAAAAGAACAATATAAAGAAGAGTTGAGAGATGAGGTTGATGTATCTATGTTGTTGACTATCATGTCCTTAGAAGATCGACAAGGAAGGGGAGGAGACCATATTCCATTTAGAGAGAGAGGATTTCGGGCTATGCGATTTACTACAGCCAATGAACATGGAAATGCCAATACCTCCGATCCGAATTATAAAGATCGTCAACATACTTCCGATGATATTTTAGGAGTAGATACAGATAATGATGGTGCCCTGGATAGCTTTTTTGTCGATTTCAATTATCTCGCTCGTAATGCTGTGATCAACGGAATTTCGGCATCATTTGCAGCAAATGGTCCCAAGTTGGTCAATTTTGAGGGCTTCTTAACCGAGGACTCCATTCTCATCAATATTTTGGATGATAACGATTATTTGCACTATAAAATCTATTCGCGATCTACCAGGCAGGATTTTGATACTTCATATGTTGTTTCCGGTCAAAAATCTAAGTTCATTGTAAGGAACCCAGGCTCAAATTTTGCCCAATTTATCTCAGTGGCATCGGTAGATGAAAATGGCATTGAATCATTACTATCCGATGAGAATTTTGTAAATATGGTTTTAAGTGACGGAATATCTGTGGAAATTCCAATTCCTGAACAGAAAGTGGCTACCCTTTTCCAAAATCGCCCCAATCCTTTTGACGAGGCAACATCGATCGGATATATTTTGCATAAAGCTATTGGAGCTGGTAAAATTGAGATTGTAATCCGTGATATGAAAGGCATATTGATTAAAAGGTTAGCTGCTCCTAAAGTATTAGGAGTCAACGAAGTAGTGTATAATCATGGTTTTAATAAAGAAGGTGCATTTATTTACACGTTGGAAATAAATGGAGTGCCGGTAGAATCAAAAACGATGGTATTTGCGTATTGATATGTCGTCAATTTCTTCAGATTTATCGTAAAAGGTGGGCGCCGATTGGTACAAAGGAATAATTTGATCGTAAAAAATCAATTATGGCTTCAGGTACTATATCGGCGATGAATTCTTCTATTCGATACAATGCGAGCCTTCGCAGATACAGAAGAGATCCCAACAAATTTTCTAAAAAAACATTGTTTAAAGCAAACACGACTAATCCATTGAGTAGGTCCGAAAATCTACGTATTAGGAAGGAGAATCAAGAATTGCTTGCAAAAAAGACTAAAACTAATCGCTTCTTTGGAGTCGCATTAGCTCTCTTTTATGGAGCCATTTTATGCTATGTTGTCCTGTTGCTTATGTAGAAATTACTTTTCTCTTGGAGTGATCACCCGATTTCTACTATATTCGTAGACACAATAAATAGAATACTGATCCATGAAGAGAATTTTTGTTTTACTATTATTTTCTTTCACGTTTATAATGTGTAAATCAACCAGCAAATTGCCAACAGAAGAGTTATTGAGCTTTGTTGTTATTTTAGAAAAAGATGTTACACCAAAGGATTTGAAAAAAGATATTTCGTACCGACAAGTGAATTATGAAGAGAGCGATAAAAATGAAAATCAATGGATTGTCAATTACTCAGAAGAAATCGACAAAGAAAAGCAAATCAAAACAGCATTGTTAAATCATCCTGGGGTTTTGAGTGTATTTACAAAAGCTCAGTATGCCCAGATTAAAGATAAATCCAGTAAGGATACACGCTCTGGAAATCAAGGCAAAAAAACACCGGTAAGACAATAGCCCCAATGCTTCATATCGTACCTACACCTATTGGCAACTTGGAAGACATTACGTTCAGAGCCGTACATACGCTCAAAGAAGTAGGTCTCATATTAGCTGAAGATACTCGGACTAGCGGGCGATTACTCAAACATTATGAGATCGAAACTCCGATGCGATCCTTCCATGCTTTTAATGAACATAAAGTTTTGGAGGGATTGGTTGAACAATTATCAGGGGGAGTTGAAATGGCTTTGATATCGGATGCAGGTACTCCAGGCATTTCAGATCCTGGATTTCTGCTGATTCGTGCATGTGTCGAGGCTGGAGTAAAGGTCGTATGTCTCCCGGGAGCCACCGCATTCGTGCCGGCACTTGTTGCGTCTGGACTACCATGCGATAAATTTTTCTTTGAAGGCTTTTTACCACATAAAAAGGGAAGACAAACTCGATTGACCTATTTGGCCGAATTGGCGCATACCTTTATTTTGTATGAATCACCACATCGACTGGTTAAATGTCTGAAAGAACTGGCAGAAAAATGCGGTACAGATCGTATGGCTTCTGTCTCTCGCGAAATATCGAAAATGCATGAAGAAACAAATACGAATCGATTGGAAGAATTGATTTCTGATTATGAATCGAGACCAGCTGTGAAAGGTGAAATAGTTATCGTAGTATCGGGTAAGGAAACACAAATCCAATCAGCAAAAGATAAAAATCGGAGTACGAATAAGTACAAAAAATGATTTGAGTTAAGCAGTTTCTTTTTTGTCAAAAGGATATCCATAGCTGTTTTGCGGAATTCTACCTACTGCATCTTTGAAAAACTGATCAATAAAGATCATTTCTTCTTCAATTGTACTGGAAACATCTCTGGGTTCTGCCACTCCTACAATTTTCTTCCCCCAATCAAACTTCACATAGACGATTGGAATTTCAGCCAGACGAGCTATATGAAAAAAGCCACTTTTTAGTTTTTTTACCTTTCCACGCGTACCTTCTGGGGCAATGGCAGTAGAAAATCGTTCTCTTTCTTTGATTACGTTCACAACAGATTCGATAAATCCTCGAGATCTTTTTCTATCTACAGGAATTCCACCCAACGCTTTAAAAAACCAGGCAAAGGGCCATTTGAAAAGAGAGGATTTAGCGATAAAGCCCACATCCATCTTGAAGCCGAATTTCATCATAATTCCTACGGGAAAATCCCAATTCGAAGTATGCGGAATGACTACATATAGTTTTTTGGGCAGGTGATTCGGGATTTCACCTTCTAGTCGCCAGCCCCATGTTTTGAATAATAATCTACAGAACCACGAAAACATAGACTCACTGATTTAGGCTGCAAAATTATAAAAAATAACACCACTTAAAACAT
>JBCCVV010000164.1:0-15317 GCA_039194925.1 Bacteroidota bacterium | reverse complement strand
GCGGTATGCGATACATTTGGGGATTCTGCTCACTAAAAATTATTTCTTCTTTTTTGAGATTTGCTGTTAACGATTCTCCGGCTAAGCTCTTTTTGTTGGTATAAGAGTGGAACGAATGTATTCATCCATATGAAGGTGATTTAACAAAGCCGGATTAGAATTAAAAGAATAAGAGAATTACAATTCTACTTCTGTGCGAGTTAGCATCCAGCGCAATGATTTTTCCTCCAATTCTTTTGTATCGCATCGTTTCTCTGTACTTCAGAGAGACCTGGGATACCCTATTTAATAATGAAATTAACTCAATACCCAAGCTTATGAAAAGAATATATGCTTTACTTACCTGTGCATTATTTTCCAGTTTTCTGGTTGATGCACAGATATTTCCAGGTGGTGTCACCGACGCGGAAGTGTGGTATATCGCCGACTGGGATGATTTGAATAATGAGGTCTTCCATAACTTTTCCCAGACTGATATTGAGATTGAAAGTTGTGGTATTACAACCAACAACTTATTCAATTTTAATTCTTCCATATCAACCGACGAATTATGTCTAATGTATACTGCTCCCTTAGAAAATTCCACAGGTAGAGATGTATTTTTTGTCGGGGAACCTTCATCGGCCTTGCCGATCTATTCTCACCTTGGAACATTATGGAATACTGAACTGGACAATACCGTTCATACGGATTCTATTATTCGTAATTTCTTTGACGTGAATAATCAGAATGCAATTGCTCAAGAAATTTCGGACCATTATCTGAGCGACAAAAATGCCCACATAAACTTTTATCATCTCAATCATTACAACATTGACAAGAAGTTTAAAAGTTATGGACAGCAGGGAGAGACGGACTTCTTTATTGGTAGATATGTAAATTTTGATACCAGTACAGAGATTACGGATGAATCATTCTCTGGTAATTTTCCTGAATTCATCTCCTTTACCCGAGAGATTAGCGCAAATGAAAGAATTCGCGTAGAAAGCTATTTAGCGCTTAAGTATGGAATTACACTGGATCAAGGGACTACGTATCTGAGTGCTCGAAACAAGATGTTTTGGTACGAAAGAAACAGTAAAACATTTACGAATCGACTTTTTGGTCTGGGTAGAGATGATATTTCAGGTTTGAATCAATTGCAAAGTGAGTCTTCCCACTTGAAAGACCATCTTGTTGCAGCTGTAGGGAAAATTGTTGAGACCAATATGCAAAAGCAGGCGCTTACCAATATTCCCAATGAGCACTTTTTAGTATTTGGTGATGATGGAGGTCTTACAGAACTTATGCGAGACAATCAAAAGCAAATCGATTTTTGGGGCAAGACTTGGCTGGCGCATGGAACAGGTCAAAAGATGCCAGAACAACCCATCTATTTTAAATTAAAACTTACCGGTGAAATCATTGATCGCCTCACTTCGAATAGCGATGAGCACATCTGGATGCTGAAGGATGATTATGTCAATAATACCAGCATTTCAGATTTTGAAGGAGAATTCATCAAGTATTATAAAGGTGTTGTAGACTTAGTAGAAGGCTATGCCTACTTTGATAAGATCTTTTTTGATGAGGACAAGAATAGTTTTGACCAATACACATTTGGCGTAGGTCCGGAAATGATCGTTCAGGCTCAAGTTTCAGGATGCCAAGGCGATGATCTTACTATGACGATCGTAATTACGGGGGGAAAGCCTAAATATTCTATTAACATCGAATCCGATGATGATGCATACGATATCACTACTTCGAACTCTACGTACTCTATTCCCGTGAGTGCTGGAAATGAGTATGAGATTACAGTTTTTGATGCCAATGGATTGCAAAGCCAAATGACCATTACCGTCGAGCCACAGAGTCTTGAAGTTAATCTTGGTCCGGATCAGATATTAGACAATTCACAATCCACCATTAGTCTTGATGCAGGTCAGAACATTCAAGATCCTAACGCCACTTATTCGTGGTATCGCGATGGTTTACTGCTTTTAGAGACGGATGCCATTTTACAGGTAAATGAGCCTGGATTGTACGAAGTTTTTGTAACGAGTGGAGACCTAACGTGTACCGTAAGTGATGTTATTCTCATATCTATTGAGGACTTGCAAGTCGCATTTTCAACCATTTCAGGATGTAGTGAAGCGTACAATGCACTTACTATTGAAATAGAGTCAGGATTTGCTCCGTATACCACCATACTTTCCGGCCCCAGTGTCACAACCAATTATATCCATACGGGCACCATTACCATCTTTGATCTGCCGTATGGCATATATACAGTTGAAGTTTCGGATTCAGAAGGAAATTTACATCAGGAGAACTCAGAGTTTTCGATTCCTGTAACCGGATTAGGTTTAGATGTATACCCCCAACTTGAAGCGCATTGTAATAACGCTACAAATACTCCATGTCTGAACTTAGCTAATCCGGTGCATCCGTTACTTAGCATGAACTTTCCGGCCGATCCTTTTGAAATTGATGCTTCCGTTGGGGTGATAGATCCAAATCAGTCTATGACCTACGAGTGGTTTCAAGATGGTCAGCCTATTGGAATAAATACTCCGGAAATCGTATTTCAACCCGGTGCTAATGAGTGTGCTGACTTTGGTGAATTGCTCTTTACGGTAGTGGCTACAGATCTAACTACCAATTGTAGTACCTCGCAGTCATTTTATACAAGATCAATTTGTCCTGTTCTGAGTGAATCTTATAACTCTATGGAGATGATCATCGAAAACACACCACTGGTTGGGGACGAAGGAATTGAAGAATTAAATGAAGCAGCCCCTGTAGAGATTTTGAAAACGTTAAGCACCAAAGTATATCCAAATCCGACAATTTCCAATGCTCCTTTCACCTATGAAGTGAAGTATCCGGAAGTGTTTGAAGGTACAGTTGAGGTCTTTAACCGTAATGGAGAATTGATCCAAAGAATAAAAATTGAAGGAAAAGAAAAATACATCCTACCTATTCAATTGGATATGTCAGGTATGTATCTCATTCGTACTGTTACCTCTGGCGGGGAGGCGAAAACCAATCGAATTATTATAAACTAACCAATCCAACAGTTATGTATAAAAAATGTATAAATAATAAAAGAGCCTTATTATTTACGGTTGTTCTCTTGTTCAATTTCTGGAGTACTATCGTATTGAACGGGCAGGAAGCACCAAGTTTTACAAATGAGTCATTTGGAACAAAGCTGAGTGCACTTTCGAGATTTTCTTATCACAATGCTGATTTTGATAACGGCGGGATTCCATATATATCCGATGCATCGAAATCCAGTAACGCCACACCTAATTCATTTCGGTCCAAGCAGGCGATGGGTGTAATAGGTATCTCGGAAAGATCGGAAAAAGAGCATCCACATGATAATTATTTCACAGTGGAGATTCCCAAGGATGTTGATCTCACACAATATGATGCTATGTTGACGTATGACTTGTATGGGGTCGAATCTGCATTGCATACATCAAAAAGTATAAATCATTCTAAAGTATATGGAGGCGAAGCAGTAGCCGTCAATCAGGAATGGAAAGAAGTAAGTGAATACATTTCCAATTTGCAAATTAAGTCAGGGGTCAATGAGATTTTCTTCAATCGAAGGGCAGATGCAGCATATTACTATGAGATTAAAAATTTGAGAATTGATTTCATCAAAAAACAGAATGACCAAGTCTATTTGGCAGATGAATATTTGAAAAATTATAATGGAGAGATTCAGATTACTGGTTTTGCACCAAAATCTGTAGAATCTGTAACCATTCTTAATGAAGAAATAGATGTTTCAAATGGTGTATTTGAGCATATTCTGAAGAATGTTGACGAAGACATCCATACAATTACAGTTGAGTACAAAATGGGTGGCATACAGCTTGCTAGTGATCCATATCGAGTTGAAATTCAAAAAAATGAGTTCAGTTTTGACTTTTCTGGATTTGAAAAATCGTGGTCGTACGAATTAAATAATCAGAATGTCGCTCAATATTTTTCTATTGAAGGAATGATGGATCATGAGATATCTGATCAACTTGGCAGTGAAATTAGAATCCAGGGCTTGGAGTTCAAAGAATTGAGACCATTAAATTCGAACGTGACCAATGTAACGGGCGGAGTGTTTCTGGGATATCGAACCAATGCTCAATCCAAGTCGAGCGGTCAATTCAACAAATTATCTTTAGCCTATGATGAAACCAAAATCCCAGATGGCTATAGTGCCAAAGATATTCGAACCTTTGCATACGATTCTAATCAGCGTGTATGGAAGATGTTGCACATGGATAGTCTGGATTATGTCAATAAGAGGATTATTTCAATGTATAATGGTGAAACGGATTATGTCAATGGAATTATAAAAGTTCCTGGAATGGCAGAGACATCCAGTTTTACACCTACTACAGTAAGTGATATTAACTATGCTAATCCTGCTGCTGGTGTAGTAAGTGTTGCACCGCCATCGGTTAATTACAGTGGAACTGCTACAACAAATTTTCCTATCAAATTACCGAAAGGGAGGAATGGGATGACCCCCAACTTAACGGTTAACTACAGCAGCGAAAATGGTAATGGTTGGATGGGTTTAGGCTGGGACGTTCGGCTTCCTGGGATATCCTTGGATACACGGTGGGGCGCCCCAAGATTTGATGAGGTTAAAGAGACGGAAGTTTACCTTCTAAATGGTCAATCATTAGTGCAAAAATACCTGGAGAAATATGTTGTCCCACATCGAAGTGAGGACGATATATTGCGGAATGGGCCCGGTACGATTACGAAGTTCTACTTAAGAAAGGAGGGAAGTTATCATGAAATAATTCGTTATGGAGACTCTCCTGGTAATTATCGCTGGAGAGTTACCGATAAATATGGTGTTAGGCATTACTATGGGGGTAATTCTAATAGTGTAGAGGATAATACGGTTATTCGAGATGCCTCTGGAGCCATCACGTATTGGGCATTATTTCAATCCGTAGATCCTTTTGGTAATTATGTCCATTACAAATATGTTGTGGAGGATGTCAATGTTAATGGAATTCAGGCACAAAAATTTTATCCGGATTGGATTCGGTATACGCTAAAATCAGGTGAGCCAACCAGCTACTATCAAGTAAATTTTGAGCGAAATCAATATAGTGTAGGTTCAAATGCGTCGATTTCCAGAGTGGACACCACGTTGAACGCCAGATCAGGGGCATTGAAGATTTCAAGTGATTTGTTGACCGAAATTGGAATCAATTACCATGATGGACAAGTAAATCCTGTACGTACTTATCGGTTTGATTATTCGGAATCGGCATTTAAAAAATCTCAATTGAGTAAGATTTCTGAGTATGATACAGAAGGGAGGCTGTTTTACAGCAATACAATGGATTATTACGACGAAGTAGGCAGTGGTACTATTATCGATAACAATGAAGTGGAATGGCTTAATGGAAATGAAACCGCCATAAATTCACCTCTCGAAGTTTTGGCTCCTCTTTCGCTGGCAGGTCTTATTCCTGGAGGTTCTTTACTGGGAACGAGCACGTCCAAGGGCTTTTCATTTGGACTAAGAGTAGGAGCAGGATTTGGAAAGAATGTTAAGAAAATCAATTTTACGGCAGCAGGATCTTTTAATTATACGAAAGATGTAAAAAAGACTAAAATTGAACTCCTTGACATCAACGGTGACGGAAGACCGGATAAGGTGTACACCACATCAAATAACGAGGTAAAATATCAGCCCAATTTAGGAATAGATTCCAATGATAACGGAATTTTTGGAACCCCCAAGGATGTATCCGCAATTTCAGAATTAAACAACTTGAAATCAAGAACGAATGGATTTGGGGTGGATGTGAAGTTTAAAAAAATAGGTGCCGGAGTAAGTTGGTCAAGAACCAGAATGGCCAAAGATGAGTATTTCAAAGATTTTAATGGAGATGGCTTGCCGGATATGGTTAGTAATAATAAGATTTTATTTAATACGACTCAGGAGTGGTCCACACCAGGAAATGTAAGTTTTGGTGGAAATATTAATTCAACCAATAACCCAATTCTTTCCGGATCAATACATGGCCAACTTCTTGGTAATATCGAACTTGAATCTCGTGAAGAATTACGAGCAAATCATTCTCAATTTGATCATGTTAAAGTTTGGAAGGCACCGTATGATGGTGATATTATAATTTCCGGAACAGCAACGCTTATTGAAAAAAATGACTGTGGAAATGCTACTGAACCCAATGAGATTCGGCTGAGTATTGAACGAGGGGAAGGTGATCAGGATGATTATGCCAGCCTTGTTTTGCCTTCAAGAATTCTGGATAATGAAGGTGATTTTACAGATTATAATTTTTCAGTTTTATCCGTACAAAAAGGAGAATATTTCTTTTTTCGAATCCATAACCTGGGATATGGATGCGGTGCAGAAATTGAGTGGAACCCTGAAATAATCTATAGCAATACAGGATTCCAAAATACATCAGATGAAAATGGGAATATCCTACTTGAGTTTTCTTCAGAGGATGATTTTATTCTGAACAATGGTGGAGGATGGAGTCCTGATGAGGATATTAATTCTATTGTTATTGGTTGGAATTTGAATAGTTCCTCTTTTAGTGCTTTTGAGTTCTCGGATGAAGTGCGATTTAAGATTGAGCGAACGCGTACACAATTTGACGATCAAGGAGAGCCGCAGGAAGAATTTACAGAAAATTTATATTGGACAAAAACCCTAGACCCAGGGACGGGAAACTTAAATTCAACACCTATGCCTCAGGACTTTTTGGATCTTCCAAACACGGGACCAAATGGTGTTGAATACAGTTACTCATATCAATTCTATATCGAAAGTCCATCCAACATCAAATGGAAAGATATTGATTGGCAACCAACGATTACTATTGGTAATGAGGTGATTAATCCTGGATTTTCATGCCATATATACGACAACAATGTCAACCAAAGTAAATACTGGTTTGAACATACGGATTTTGCGACTCCTGTTATTGATCCTATGGATGCAAATGATGTGAATTCACCATTTCATAGGATAAGCCATACCTTATTTGATCCAGTCGCGCTTGCCAATTTTTTAGATCCTTTAGATGCCAGAGTGTTTCCGGTAAAAGTGAATTGGTCAAGCAAGCAAGACACAAATGGAGTAGTTCAACCCCTGCATACACGTACTTTTTACATTCATCAGATAAATTGTACCAACAATACAAATTGCGATTATGAAATTCGAGAATCTGAAGATCCAAATGTTGGTCTCCCGATTAATTTATTGGCCTTGGCTTCTGCTCATTATTTCCAATTTGATTTGACCAAGGGTGATGTACAGGATATTATTAATACTCAGGGAAGAATATATTCTGCATTTTACATAGAAGGTGTTCTGTTTGGACAAAATAATCCGACTAATATTAGTCTGTCCATGCACCCTGATGATACCAGCAATCCTACCTATATTCCCCAAGAACTTGTTGCTCCCTTTATATCTCGGGATGATAACTTTTATGGGATTCCTTATAGAGGTTGGGGACAATTTCTTTACAATGGAGGGGCTCGATTCGATTACACAGATCAGGGTGATCCAGATTTGTCAACCTATCAGACTTTTGATGGGGATATACAAATGTCGGCTTTAGATTTTGGAATCAGTCCAGAAGATGTTGAAACAAATGAACAGGCACCAGAGCCTGGTTACGGCGATGTGAACAATAATACCATTCGATATACACTTTATGAGCTTAATGTCTTGGATGAAGAGTTTGAAAACAGAGCTATTCAATATCAGGAAGATGTGGGCATCGATTATGGATTCAACAGCAACAATCAGTTAACCTCTACGATCGGACGGTTTGGTGAATTTAATATTTATGACTTGTGGACAAATTTTGATGATCTGCTCAATGGAGATCCATTTCTGGCACTTCGTAAAAGAACCTTTTCAAAAGGTAGAGGAATTTCAGGGGATCTTTTTGGTCAGGGAGGCACATTAAGTCAGGCATCATCAAAAAATATAGTGGATTATGTTGATCTTAATGGAGATAAGTATCCGGATTTGGTTACTGACAATCAAATTCAATTTACCGATATGCTCGGCAGACTTTCCAGCCATATTATCGGTAACGGGTTTGTTGAAGGAAGTGCATCCAGAGACACAACCCTCGGAATAACGATCGCTGGCATGTCTCCAAATTCAACGGAAAAGGATAACGGTAAAAGTACCAAGACCAAAATTAAGGGAGGTATCAACACGAGCTACGGCAAGTCATTTGATACGAAATCCTGGATCGATATCAATGGAGATGGACTTAAGGATAAAGTTACCATATATGAGACGCACATTGGGGTACAATTGAATTTGGGGTATGAGTTTAGTAATGAAATCGTTTGGGGTAGTGGATATGGTGATATCAGCACAAACAAAAATAGTGGGGGAGCACTGTCTGGTGCTGGAACATTCACAAATAACGATTCATACAAAGTGAAGTTTGGATTAGCCCAAAGTTTTGCAAATGCGGATGCACTTTTGGTGGATGTCAATGGAGATGGATTACCTGATTTGCTCATGAAAACATCTACTTCTTTTGTGTATTATCACAATAATGGATTGGGTTTTGAATCCAGCCCAACTGCCGTATTTTATCAAGGCGTTTCAATTGTTAGAGATCACTCTGTAGCTGGAAAATTATTTGGAACAATTACCGATGGATTTTCTTTTCCAATATGGCCTAAGATCTTTCTAAAGGTGACGTTTTCACCTTCTTTAAATTTTAAAGCCGGAGTAAATGAAAAGCACATTTCACTGGAAGATATGGATGGTGACGGCTTGGTGGATATTGTTTTCAAGGGGAGTGATAATGGAAAGGTCATTGCCAAACTAAATAAAGTAGGCAAAACCAACTATCTGAAAACGGTGCACACCCCTTTAGGCGGGAGTTGGACAATTGACTACAAAAAAGAAGGGAATACCTTTAATCTGCCGAATAAGAAATATGTACTGAGTAAAATAACCACACATGATGGTTTTATTGGGGATAGCGCTTTCGGTCCAAATGAAACATTGACAACAGTGAGTTATGAGAAACCAAAATATGACAAACGCAATCGGGAATTCCTTGGATTTGGAAAGGTAAAAGTTAATCAAGATGATCCTGACTCAGAGGATACGTATCGATATTCGCTGATGGAATACCACAATAAGAATGTCTATCTCAAAGGATTGACGAAAAAATCAAGTTCTCATGATTCCAATGGGAATAAGTTGACAGAGTCCAAGACGCTATACAATGTTATGGATCCGGATGTGCCTGCCACCGATTTATACGCTGACGAGCAGGATGATTATTTGCAAGATGGGGTGGATAGTGAATTTTTGGATTTCTCCAGACTTTTCGTTGCACCGGTAAAAAGTATCAAGACAAATTATGAAAATGGAGATAGTTTAAGTGCTGAGAAGCAATTTACAGAATACGATGGCAATGGTAATTTGCGCGTATTCAAGAATCTGGGAGATACTTATACGACAGTTGCTGGTCTGGATGCATATCGTACAGAAATTGACTACTACTCGTCCCTTCCCGGGATAGGCAATAGTATTGCATTTGCCAAGACGGTTTCTGTTTTTGCTGAAAGTGACAACCAACTGTTGAGAAAGAGAGAAGCATCTTATTTCAAAAATAAGTTGAGTGAGATAAGAGTGCAATTGAATAACTCTGAAATTCAGGAGACAAGAATTGATTATGATGACTATGGGAATGTGGATACCACTACATTGGCAAATGGATATTGGACAGCGATCACTTACGACGATCAGGTTCACTCTTATCCAGTTTTAGCAACAAATGTTCATGGCTACACTTCTTCTTCTCTGTATGATTATCGATTTGGAGCACTTTTGTTAAGTACCGATATCAACGAACAATCCATGCGTACTCGAATAGACAATCGTGGCAGGGTTGTAGAAGTGACGGCACCCAAAGAAATGTTAGGTGCTGGCAACGACTGGACTATCCGTATGCAATATGAAGGTGAAGATATTTTACCAGTAGCTTTTATAAATGATAATTACGTGATTCCGGCTTTGGGGAGTTTCGTGGCTTCGGTTCCAGGAACTGGTCCTTCTACTGATGCTAAACATCATGCTGTAACACGTCATTATGTTGAGCAAGCACAAGATACTCAATTGGTTACGATCAATATTGTTGATGGGTTAGGAAATCCAATTCAGCAGAAAAAAACTCATTTTTCAAATGAAAACAATGCTGGGGTACTGAAATGGATTATAAGCGGTAAAGAAAAGAAAGATGCATTTGGTCGAGTAACAGAATCATTTTTACCTACGACTCAGTCCGGCTATCCTTCGAATTCAAATAATCTGCTACCGATTGATCTGGATTATAACTCCACCATCAATGCAATTTCACCCTTGCAAATTACATTTGATGAAAAAGATAGAAAAATTAGTATTAGACAACCTGGTGAAGGAGTGGCTAGTGAGTCGGTTTTTGGTATTGATCAAGGTATGTTTACTACAATGGTCACCAACGAACAAGAGCAAACCATGAAGACTTATACGGATGTCAGTGGAAGATTACGTAAGACCATCCAAAACGAGGAGTTGACCACACAGAATTATTATAATCAGATTGGTGAAAAAGTGAAAATTAAAAATCATCAAGGATATGAGACATATTACAGATATGATCTCGCTGGGCGTAGAATCGAAGAGCGACAACCAGACCGTGGGGTTACTATTTATGAATACGATTCGATCGGAAATGTTGTTCGAAAAAGTACATCAAACTTATTGATGAATGATTCGCCATTGCATATTGAATATGTATACAATTATAATCAACTTAAGGAAGTCAACTATCCCAATAATCCTGAAAATAATGTGAAATACATTTATGGAATTGCTGATGAACCGGCTGCTGAATTGCAAAATGCAGTGGGCAGGTTATTTATGCAGGAAGACGGTTCTGGTGTACAGGGTTTTGGTTATGATGAAACGGGCAATCTTATCAATCACATGAAGGGCGTTGCAGTTGCCGGAAGACATACCTATTGGTTCCAGACTGAATGGGTCTTTGACAGCCAAAATAGAGTGAAGACTATAACCTATCCGGATTTAGAGAGAGTAACTTATGACTATAATTCCGGTGGAGAGCTTACACGTGTCGGTAGACTGATTGAACAGGGAGGCCAAGAAGAGGATCTCGTAAGCCTTATTCGTTACAATGATTTAGGTGAAAAATCGCGAGTAGATTATGGAAACGGTACTTCGTGCATTTATACCTATGACGTAAGGAGAAGAGTAAATTCTATAGGACACGATCTTGTGGGTTTTGATCTTACCAATACCTATGAGTATGATACGTTGAGCAATGTGGTTGAAATCTATTCCAATACAAGTTCGAGCAATATGCCTGGAACAGGTGAGATTGGTGGTCGGATTGCGCACAGCTATAGATACGACAAGTATAATCGCCTTAGATATGCAGAAGGCAGATACACGGGTGCCAATGATAACAATGGAGGATTGCTTGCTCAGGAGTATAACTTGGAAATGGAATATGATCGGGCACATAACATCATCTCAAAAAAGCAATCTCACGTTCAAGGGGGTGTTGTGGGTATGACTGGTGTTATAAGTACCCCGGAGGTTATGCCAAAGACGAATTATCATCTTAATTATTCGGGATATGCTACCGGTGCAATGCTGGTTGAAGGGTTGGACACGGAGTATGGATATGTGCAACCGCATGGGGTACGAGAGTTGATGGAGACACCAAATATTTCAGGAATTAATGCTTCGGACTCCAGAATCAAAAAGAAAATTTTTGAGTACGATGCGAATGGAAATCAAATTTCGACACAAGAAGTGATTTATGATCTTGGGGACGTACCAGCAAACCATGGTGTTCATGAGCCTGATACCATCCTTATAAGTAAGAACCTTTGGGACGAGGAAGATCGATTAAGAGCAGTGGACCTCAATCCTGACGAAAAATCAGCTCATCCAGTCGCAATCTATACGTATGATGCTGCTGGACAAAGGATTGTGCGCTACGTGCCCGGCAGGTTAGATGCATGGAGTAATTCGACCAACGTGGCGACCAATGAGAGGGATGAAGTGATGCTTTATCCGAGTGCCATGCTCTCAGCAAAGGCTTTGACTGAATTTGGTGTGGTTCCTCAAGAAAATTATACGGTGACGTCATACACCAAACATTATTATATCGGTTCAAATAAGATCACCAGTACACTGGGTTCAATATCCGATCTTGGACTATTCCCAACGAAAGCAACAGGAATGTTTCCAGGAATCAGGGCTATGGCGGATCAGCAAGTGATTACGGCGAGCGATGGACTGAGATCTACTTACTTGCAATTAGGTCAGAACGTGACCGTGCCATTCCCGGTAGCAGAAGGTAATATAGAATTTTATGTGCATGATCAAGAAAGGGCGGATTCATATTGGTACCATAAAGATCATTTGGGAAGCTCATCCTACATTACCAATGACGATGGCATTGTTACACAGCATATGGAGTATTTACCCTTTGGAGAGACTTTGGTGGATGAGCACTTGAACAGTTACAATACACCTTATAAGTTCAACGGAAAGGAATTGGACGATGAGACGGGGTATTACTATTACGGTGCTCGCTATTATAATCCAAGGATGAGCCAATGGTTGAGTGTGGATCCGTTGGTAGAACAAACAATGGATTCGTATGGCTATGTTTGGAACAATCCGCTTAATTTTATAGACCCTGATGGTCGGTCAGGACAAAGTACGCATGTTAGAGATAATGGAAATGGTACATATACGGTTGTAGGTGGAGATCTTAATGACGGAGATAAAGGTATCTACGTTGTTGATGAAAATAGTAAGAGAACAGGAGAGAAAATAGGTGTCTCTGCAACGATGTACTCATTTTATAACGATGATGCTCAGGATTCTGAAGATCAGCAAGGTTGGAAAGGAACAATTGATATTAATTCGAGAGAAGGAATGGATTTCTTTAACAGTAAAATAAGAAACAATGAGCCTGGTTTGTTTTCTTATATGTGGAATGCCACGTCAGGTGAAAAGTATGATTTAAAGAGATTGGATGAAAATGGCAATCAAATCAGTGAAGATGATCCCAGGTATGATGATAGAAATTATCATCACAGAGGTTCTTATTATAACACGGATGATAATGGAAATAAAATTTATGCTTCTGCAAGAGATTTTGGCAACTATGCTGCCGGTTACATTGCTGGTGTAAATAATATAGGTTGGGGTGCTGCTAGATTTGCATTTAATGGTCTGGAATGGTTTTCCAGTGGTGCAAATGAAGGACAACAAAGTGTAAGAGCTCAAAAATTGGGACATAATCATGGTTATCCTATAGGGCAGTCAAGAGCCTCTAGAAGAAGAGCGTTAATTGAAGAGATGAAACTAGAATATCCTGAGATATTTTATCCAAGAGGTCCCAAAGATTAAATGACAAATTTCAAAGAAAATGAAGAAAGGAATTGCTATTTTATTGATGAGTGTTTTGATGCTTTTTGTCTTGTATTATAATAGGAGTTTTTATTCTAACGGAAGCGGACAATATTTTACATTATGGAAACCTTTCGGGGAACAATCCTACTTGATCAAAGGAAAATACTTTAGTCCATTGAAACCTCGATTGAATTATGCCATTTTATACAGTTCGAAGCATGTTTATTTTTGCGAAAGTTGTGTAGATACGATTACTTTAAATTTAGGTTCTGATATTATTGATAAAAAGGGGTTACATGATTTTAACTTTCTAAATCATTCAGAATTTTTCAAAAAGTACAGAGATGAATCTTTTGCCAATGGAAAATTGGTAAAGGGTAAAGATTTTATTCGTAAAAAAGAGAAATACAAAATCAAACGCATAGAATTATAGCATTGAAGTAAATTAAAGGTCAATGAATTAGAGAAATGAGCTGTGGTAAGTTCAATTCGTAACTTACGACTCAATCTTTATACCTTTTCTTCTTAATTCTTTTCTTCCGTTTACCACGAGATCGTTGATTTAACCTGTCTATGATGTCATCCATTGTCATCTTTGATTCATCCGTTAAGTCAACGATTTCTCGTTGGTCTTCAGGCATGATTTTAAGTTCTTTGATCTCTTTTTGAAGATAACTTTGAATGGTCTTGAGCATTGGCTTTTCTTCGGAGGCACAGAAGGAGAATGCCATCCCTTTATTCCTGCCCCTTCCCGTACGTCCAACGCGATGCACATAGTTTTCTTGTTTGTCTGGTAAGTCATAATTGACCACGTAATTGACGTTTGGAATATCAATTCCCCTGGCACTTACATCGGTAGCAATCAACAAAGTACTGTTTCCTTTGATGAAGTCGTTTAAAGTTGCCAGTCTATCTTTTTGCTCAATATCCCCATGCAAAGTGGTTGCCAAAATATTTACTCTGGCCATCGCTTTTTTAACACGCTCCGCTCTTACTTTGGTGCGGACAAAAACCAACATTTTATCCTCGGGGTTTTCTTTGACTAATCGTTCGAGGAAAAATCGCTTTTGATCCATCTCCACAAAAAGTACATAGTGATCTACATTTTTATTTACAGGGTCCTTTGGACTAATTTGGATACGAACGGGCTTATGAACCAGTGAATAGGCCAGTTTTTTAATTTTATCATTGATTGTCGCAGATATAAATAAGGTCTGTCTTCTTTTGGGAAGATATTTAATCAGGTGTTGGATATCTTTTAAAAATCCAAGGTCCAACATATGGTCAGCCTCATCCAGAACTAAAATTTTCACTCTATTCAGGCGAATGTATCCTTGACTCACGAGATCAAACATCCTTCCGGGAGTGGTTACCAGTATATCGATCCCTTTCTCGAGCTTTGCGATTTGAGGCCCTTGCTCTACACCTCCAAACACAGAAAAATTAACCACTTTTAGCTTTTTACTGAACGTGGTGAAAACATCATTTATCTGGATAGCCAGTTCACGGGTGGGTACCATGACCAGGCATTTAATACCTTCGGATCTTTTCTTCTGGTTAATTTTATGAACAATTTCTAAGATTGGAATGACAAAAGCGGCTGTCTTTCCTGTACCGGTTTGGGCTATCGCCAATAAATCTTCACCTGCCAATATATGAGGAATGGCCTTGTATTGAATATCTGTAGGCTTCTTATACCCCTGGTTTTTGATCGCTTGTTTCAACGATTCGTGTATCAGATAATTGTCAAATTTCATGGGGTAAATATAATTTGTTCTGCTTCATTTAGGTCAAGGTGTATATTTACTCTTTAATTTTTAATAAGGAATTG
>JBCCVV010000163.1:0-15414 GCA_039194925.1 Bacteroidota bacterium | reverse complement strand
TATTTTCTAAAGCATAGATTATACTTCAGAAACGATTTTCCAAAAGAAACCAAGTTTCTGCAATATTACAATGATATATTAAAGTATTATAGAAAAATAAATATATGTTTCTGTATCTTTGTCCTCATCCTTTAGTTTGTCCTTACGAAATACCTTTGATTTAAAACACTGAAATCTTGAAACACACCTATTTCTTTATAGTTTTCACCCTTTTATTTTCGTCTTTTGCTACAGGGCAAAAAGTACTAACCACCAATTCAGGACAACGGATCCTGCTCGTGGATGACGGTTCATGGCGTTTGCTTTCCGAAACAGAAAGTATCACTGGAGAAAATTCAGAAAGCGGACCAAGTTTGGATGCCTTTAAGTCACCAAAACAAGGTAAACATCCCATAACACCGGATCAACGGGAGAAGGTACAAGAGTTGCTCACCACTATGAAGAGTGATGAAGCGCAACTTTTGGTCAACATTGAAATGACGACAAGAAAGATGAACCAATTGATAAAGGAAAAAAATAACACTAAAAACGATAAGGACAAGACTCAAAAATTAAAGGAACAGATCGCTTTTACGAAGGAGGAGATCAAAAATGATGAAAAGTTCTACAAAGAGACGTCTATCCTTATTAATCTGTCCAATGATCTTTTGGAGGGAAAGGTAAAAAATCATGAAAAAGCCTTTGCCGCTTTAGAAACGAATCCTGGTTCTACCGAAGCCTTCAATTCTGGAATGGGAGGAATCAATACGATCGCAATATCGGAGAAATCATCTGCGGAAGATAAAAAATCAGCAAGGGTTATTAATTATCCTACCACCTTTCCAATTGAAAAAGCAAGGGAAAAAGAGGATACCTACGAGTGCGAAATCGTCTTTGATGGTTACGACGAAGAGATTGGTTCAAATAGAAAAGAAGTAAAAACGCAACCCTTCTTTAGCTACTCACAAGAAAAGATGAAGCCGTATTTTAAGGCGGATGATTACTTACATTGTGACGCTAGTATATCCAAAGTAGGTAAGAAATATTATTTAACCCTTAAAATAAGAATTCGCTCAAAAGACGCCAATAAAACCTACGGCGCGCTCAGAGCGAATGAAAACATTAAAATTCACATGATTGATGGCAGAAGTGTGTACGGCGAGGCCATCAATTCGGATAAAGGTCAAATCGAATCGTATACCGGACACACCTTGTATACCGGAATATTTCAATTGGACAAAGGGGATATTAACGACTTAAAGAACAACTATCTCGATCATATAGGAATCATTTGGTCAAGTGGCTATGAACAATATGACATTTATAATGTAGACTTCTTGAAAAATCAAATTCAGTGCCTCAACAAGTAGATCACAAAAGAGTATTGGGTCTGGAGTTACCTACCGATCCAAGGTGGGTAAATATGGCGGAAATAAGTCTTGAAGATATCTTAACGGATCATGCCTTCTGTGAATTAAAAGCGGCATCTCAATGCATTTCATTAATTAGTCTTTATCCTCACAAAAAAGAACTGGTAGAACAGGTTTCTCCTGTGGTTACCGAGGAATGGGGACATTTCAGAATGGTAGTCAGGGAACTCGATAAAAGAGGTCTTACACTTGGAAATCAGCGAAAAGACATCTACGTCAATGAATTGCTTAAGTTTCAAAAAAAAGGTGGCACCCTTGATGATCGATTATTGGAAAAATTGATGACTTTCGCATTGATAGAGGCTCGCAGTTGTGAACGATTCAGATTGCTCTCCTTACATATTGCCGACGATTCATTAAAAGAATTTTACCACAAATTCATGGTCTCAGAAGCAGGACACTACAAGATGTTTCTGGAACTCGCCAAGTTATACTTCAGCGAAGAAATAGCATTAAATCGCTGGAAAGAATACCTTGATTTTGAAGCTGATTTGATGCAGAGACTGGAAACCCGAGGTGATCGAATGCACTAATTATCAGAACGATTAAGTCTGAGCTTCTACCAATTCTTCTTCCACTACTGTGGAGGGTGCAAAAATCGTCAAAAGTGTCTCCAGGCGTTCTTTCAATTGTTTTCGATGTACAATAAAATCTAAAAAGCCATGATTCAATAAAAACTCAGAAGTCTGGAAACCTTCAGGCAAGTCTTTCTTGATCGTCTCTTTGATCACCCGCGGTCCGGCAAATCCAATCAATGCCTCCGGTTCAGCAAAATTGATATCTCCCAACATGGCATAAGACGCTGTAACTCCACCTGTAGTCGGATCTGTCATAAAGGAAAAATATGGGATACCATTTCTCGAGAGCTGTGCCAACTTCACAGAAGTTTTGGCCATTTGCATCAAAGAAAATGCTGACTCCATCATTCTGGCGCCACCCGATTTGGCAATAATCATTAGCGGATAGCGATGCTTTATACAATAATCTATGGCTCTGGCGATCTTTTCGCCCACCACCGATCCCATGGAACCTCCTATAAACGAAAAGTCCATGGCAGCAATTACGAAATTTTTTCTTCCACATTTTCCATGAGCTACAGAAATCGAATCTTTCAAACCAGTCTTGGTATGTGCCGCTTCTAAGCGCTCTTCGTACGTTTTGATGTCCTTGAAATTAAGGATATCCGCAGATACCAACTCTTCAAATAAAAGCGTGTACTTACCATCAAAAATGATATCAAAATAATCATGAGAACCAATGCGAACGTGATATTCACACTTCGGACAGATGTATAGATTCTCCTTTAACTCCTTTATTGTCGTTAGTTCAGAACAGCGTTTACACTTGTGCCAGAGGCCATCTGGTGCTTCTTTTTTGAATTTGGTTGCCGTCTGAATTCCGTCTTTTAGTCTTTTGAACCAGCCCATAAAGATGTTTGTCTTTAAAATTTATTGGAAAGTCCAGTGGGTTAATTTGCCTGACAAAGGTAGAAAAATTTAGCAGTCGCAGGTGAAAGATTTGGATAATTAGGTGAGTGAGTTACACTGAGCTTGACGGAGAAGACACCGGGAAGCGCCGAGGAGATTAGAGATTTGAGAGAATGAAGAGATTGGAGAGATTGAAGAAATTTGAAAGATTGAAGAGATTGAAAGATTGGAAAGATATGCCACGGCTCTACTCGGCGAAGTAGAAGGATTGGAAAGATTGAAGAGTTGCGGAAAATTGAATGATGTTATCAGGGATTTCAATAAAAATCCTCCAGGCCAGCCATTCGCATTGTAAACAATCGAGTAAAACGCGATTATAAACCCGACAAACCTCAATAAACCAGTTAATCTTCATAAATCCTAAATCCTTTCCCAGACCCATTTTTGGAATTCCTTCTATACTTTTTTCTCTTTGGTCGAAACCTCACCGTATTAGAGTATATTTTTTGCTATTTTTGGGGTTTGTTGGAACTGATTTAATATCAAATAATATTTACTTCGATAGATGACAGAAATAAAGCCAAAATCATTTTGGAGAAAGCCTGAAGGAGTTACAGGAGCCTTAGTATTGGCAGGCCTTGTGCTTGGAGGAGGATATTTAGCAGCTACTTCATTTGTTGCAATAGCATCATTCCTCTCCACAACGGCAGGTTTGGTGGTAGGGTTGCTTACGTTGGGCATCATAATTTTTATGGCCATTGATCCCAAAACCCGAACCTTGGTGAGTTATATGTATAAAAGTGTAATGCGCTGGATCACTGGTCTTTTCGTACAAATCAATCCCATAGCTATTCTCAAGAGTTACGTGGATGACCTTAAAGACAATCTGCGTAAAATGAATCGCCAGATCAGTAAATTGCGAGGTCAGATGCATGTCTTAAAGGAAATGATCTTAAAGAATCAAAAAGAGATCAAATCCAACATGGCCCAAGCCAGTAAGGCAAAAGCATCCAACAAAAACGCTCAGATGATTCTTAAAAGTCGTAAAGCGGGCCGGTTGAAGGACTCTAACATAAAGCTGGAAGATCTCTATCGGAAAATGGAAGTGCTTTATAGAGTTTTGGGAAAGATGTACGAAAACAGTTCTATCCTCGTGGAAGATGTACAGGATCAGGTGATGGTCAAAGAACAGGAAAGAAAGGCTTTGATGGCCGGACATTCTGCCATGCAATCCGCCATGAGTGTTATCAAAGGAGATAAAGACAAAAAAGCAATGTTTGATGCAGCCCTGGAAGCAATTGCCGACGATGTATCACATAAGGTAGGCGAAATGGAGCAATTTATGGACATGTCTGAATCTTTCATGAAGTCCGTAGATCTGCAAAACGGTATTTTTGAGGAAGAAGGATTGAAGATGCTTGAAAAATGGGAAGCACAAAGTACCTCTCTCCTCCTGGGCACGGCCAAAGAAGAACTAATTCTACAAGCAAATAACGATGAAGACATACTGGACCTGGACCACCCGGTAAAAGAGCCTGAGGTGCTGGGTCGAGATAATCAATACGATGATTTCTTTGATTAAAAAATTAATTCTTAGAAGTAATAAGACATAGTAAAACAAATAAAACAAACGATAAAATATGGTAGCGGCAAGACTAACTTCCTTCTCAAAATTTTTGATCACCTTATTAATTCTGGCTTTGATCTTTTTTGGAGGACAATATATTTACAACAACACTTCATTTGGACAAAACTTGCAACAAACGGTCGAAGAAGCCAAGCAAGAAGAAACTGCATCTAAAAATCAAACGACCTCCAATGAAACGGGAAATACATCCACCTCTTCTACAGCAAATTCAACACCTGCGACGGATCGAGATGGAACTAAAGTATTGAGAGTACAATTGGTTTCTTGGGGAGGATATGCACCAGGCCTTTATTTTAATGAGGGGGCGGCAGCCAATAGCCGAAGCAGATATTTCCAGGATTATGGTTTCAAAGTAGATTTCAAACTGAATAATGACTTATTGGGAGCACTGGACGCTTGGTTTGCCGGGGAATATGATATTCTGGTTCAGACAGCAGATGCGTTTCCATTGTATACCGCCCCTGATGAAATCAATGAACTCGGTCCAAAAGCTTTTATGCAAGTAGACTGGTCAAGAGGTGGCGATGCCATCATTGTAAAGAGAGGAATTAAAACCGTAAATGATTTAAAAGGAAAGAAAATAGCGGTTGCCGTACCTTCTCCGGCTCAGACGTTATTGATCACTTCATTGGAGGCTGCCGGATTGAGCTATGCGGATGTTGAAGTCGTCAAGACCACAGATAATCTTAAGTCTGCTGAACTCTTTAAGTCAGATGAGGTAGATGCAGCAGTGGTATGGAGCCCGGATGATGTTTTTGCAACACAAGCGGTTCCTGGTTCTAAAATATTACTCACCACCAAAGAACAGTCGCATATCATAGCAGACATCATGTTTGCAAGCCAGAAATTCATAGATGAGAACAAAGACATGATCAATGGCTTTTATGAAGGTTGGATGCGAGGTGTAGCTGAGTTGGAAAATACCGCCAATCAGGAAAAAGCCTCTAAGTATATGGCCGAATTAAATGGTGTCGGGCCAGCTGATGCCATGGGTATGATGAGTGTGGTCAAATGGACCGGTCATGGTGACAACAAAGACTTTTTTGGGCTGAACAGAGGCTATTCCGGACAAAATGGAGGAGACTTGTATTCCAAAATGGCGCAAAATTTTGTAAAAACTGGAGATGCCGACAAGGTAGCTCCACCCTGGAGATCAGTTATTTATACAGGAGCTATTCAAGCTGCGGATCAAAAATTAACCGGTAGTGAATATGGTTCTGAGAAAAAGAAAGTATTTAAAAAGTCAACATCTGATGCGACAGCTCCTGCCATCAGTAGTAAACCAGTAAGTATTTCATTCAATACAGGTAAGTTTGAACTGGGTGAAAATGCCAAAACAATTATTGATCTTCAATTTGCCGAAACAGCAAAAATATTTGGCAATGCAAAAATTAGAATTGAAGGCAATACAGATAATGTGGGTGGAATCGATATGAATGTAGCCCTTTCGAAAAAAAGAGCGCAATCCGTGGCAGATTACCTCCAATCACAATATAAAATGGATCCTAATCGATTCATCATTATTGGAAACGGACCCAACAAACCAGTGCCTGGCTGCGAACAAAATCAAAACGACCAGTGTAAGGCAAAAAACAGAAGAACAGATTTCTCTTTGATTGCGGATTAATCCTTCTTACCAAAAATCATAAAAAACATGTCCATGGATTGGATGTTTGAATTGAGAGGGAAGCTATCCAAAAGACAAGGTCTAATCTTGTCGATTGTAGGAGTTTCTATCTATTTTGTGTTGTGGGTCCTGCTCACCATGGGTGAAGATCCCATACTTCGCAAGCAGACATTGCCCAGTCCATGGAGTGTATTCTCTTCGTATGGTGATTTATTGGAAGAAAATGACTTGGTCGTAAACACTGCAAAGAGTATCGGCTTAAACCTTTCCGGTTATATTATTGCTCTGCTGCTTACTCTTCCACTCGGATTTATAATTGGTCTTTATCCGCTTTTCCGAGGATTATTTCAACGATATGTAGAGGCCATTCGATTTGTGCCCTTAACCGCTACGTTAGGCTTATTTGTTGTTTGGTTTGGCATTGGTATTCCGATGAAATCTACCTTTATGGCCTTTGGTATTTTAATATTCCTTTTGCCGGTAGTAGTGCAGCGCATTGATGAAGTAAAAGCAGTTTATCTAAAGACAGTTTATACCCTTGGTGCCACAAATTGGCAGACCATAAAGACGGTCTACATTCCATCGGTAATGTCGAGATTATGGGACGACATTCGCATTATGACAGCAATTTCATGGACATACATCGTATTTATTGAAGCGAATGGAAGCGAGGGTGGAATCGGCGATTTATTGATCAGAGGGGCAAAGCGAAGAGGCAGGTTTGACAAGGTATTTGCCTTATTGATTTTGATTATATTGATCGGTGTGTTCCAGGATAAGATATTTGCCTATATGGATCGAAAGTTGTTTCCTCACAAATACCAGGGCAAAGGTAAATTCGATCATCATTCGGAAGATAAAAAAGAATCGTATATAGCCATAGTGTTTGATTATTGTTGGTTGGCCTTTACCTGGATCATGCTTGGTCTATACATTATTTTTGCACTGGATGAGGTCTTTGGCATTTTGGGCAATACAAATTTCATAACCTATCTATTTGCGGACACCGCATGGGTAATCCACTTTGTCTTCCTATCCATCCTTGGTTACAAGATCTACGGAATATTTAATAAAGATAAAAATCCAACACATGGCACAGTATGATCATAAGGACCATGTGGCCTTTGACAATATTATTCAATTGAAAAATATTTCTCAAAGTTATGATGGCGGTAAAAATTGGATCATTCAGGATCTTGATTTTATAATTGAAGACAAGCCAAATCAGGGTCAATTTTCTGTGATACTCGGTATGTCTGGCAGCGGAAAATCGACTTTATTGAGATACATTGCCGGATTGCAAGTTCCTACATCAGGAGAAGTCTTTATCAAAGGAGAACCCATATCCGACAAGAATAGAGTCAGTATGGTATTTCAGCAATACTCTTCGCTTCCCTGGATGACAGTTCTTGACAATGTAGGTTTGGCGCTGCGTTACCAAAATGTTTCTAAAAAACAACGGGATGAGCAAGCCATGGAGATCATCAAACTGGTGGGTTTGGACGGTCATCAACACAAATATGCTCAATATCCCAGCCTTTCGGGAGGTCAGTTGCAAAGAGTAGCCATAGCCCGAAGTCTGTTGGCCAATTCAAAAATCTTATTGATGGATGAACCTTTTGGTGCATTAGACATTCGAACGCGATTACAAATGCAGGATCTTTTGATCGGATTATGGGAAAAATTTCAAAGTACCGTCATCTTTGTCACCCACGATATTGCCGAAGCCGTTTATCTTGCCGATGATATTTTTATCCTTAAAGCACAGCCTTCTAAAATTGTAGAAAAAATACACGTTGACCTTCCATTACAACGCACCAGAGAAATTAAGCGAGACCCAAGATATACAGAATTGGTGCACCATGTGGAAGATACGATGCTGAAGGTTTCAGAGATGTAGAAAATATTTAATTTCCTCTTCAACCAATCTACATCAGATTGCATATAAAAGTATGTTTCGTTATCTCAATCGACCAAATCCTACACTCTGACACCATTTCATTAGTCCTTAAAACTATACTAAAGTCATGGAGGCATCACCGAAAAAACTATAATGTGTTATCTTTGTTTCTTATTTAAAATAGAGAAAATACGATGAAAGAGTTTTTGTATATCCTGTTGATCATTTTCGCAACATTCGGAGTGTCGTTTATACTAATAAACCTAAGGCATGTGGTTTCTGGAAAAGAATTCAGAGGTACGTGTGCATCAAACAACCCTATGCTTAAAGACCAATTGGGAGAATGCAGTGTGTGTGGCAAAAAGCCGGAAGAAGAGTGTAAGATGCCTGAAGTTAAAACCGCTTAAATTTATTTTTTGGCTTGAACTATCCTAGTTCCAAAAGTAATAAGACCAAACAATACAAAAAGGGTGAAAATTATTGTAAGTACGAGCATTTGGGACGCTTGTTTTAGTTATTTATAAACACAATGATAAAAAAGAAAATAATAAAATTCTCATCTCTCGTATTGATTTTCGAATATTTTTATTTTTAATATAACTCGCTTATTTTCAATTAATTCCTCTACCAATAGAATCGCATGAAGTACATTTCCAATTCCTTCTATTACTTTTTAGTTCTCACCCTTTTTCTTCCCACAAGCATTACAAAAGCTCAAAGTCAAAAAATTGAAACTTCCGGAGAGATTTTTAATGCACTGGAGAAATTTGGCGTGTTGACTAATGTACTTTACGTAGCAGCCCATCCTGACGATGAGAATACAAGGATGATATCATATTTAGCCAATGAAGTTAAGGCCAATACACGATATCTATCACTCACAAGAGGCGACGGTGGTCAAAATCTTATTGGCCCTGAAATTAAAGAATTACTCGGAGTGATTCGAACACAGGAATTGTTGGCTGCTCGAAGAGTCGATGGAGGTTCTCAAATGTTTTCCAGAGCGAATGACTTTGGATATTCAAAAAATGCGGAAGAGACCATCAAAATATGGGATGATGAACAAGTGCTTTCGGATGTCGTTTGGGCCATTCGAAAATTCAAACCAGATGTAATTATCAATCGCTTTGATCACCGAACTTCAGGAAGAACTCACGGTCACCATACCGCTTCGGCAATGCTTAGTTTTCAAGCTTGGGATTTAATTGGAGACGAAACCAAATTTCCTGATCAACTAAAATATGTTGATGCGTGGCAACCTCAACGTCTGTTTATGAATACTTCCTGGTGGTTTTACGGAAGTAGAGAAAACTTTGCCAAAGCAGACAAGACAAATCTAATGAGCGTAGATATTGGAGTGTACTACCCTATTTTGGGAACGTCCAACAACGAAATTGCCGCAGAATCAAGAAGTCAACATGTATGCCAGGGAATGGGATCAACACCGAGAAGAGGCAGTCAACTTGAATATTTCGAATTACTTAAAGGGGATATGCCGCCAAACAAAGCTGACCTTTTTGAAGGAATAGATATCACCTGGAACAGAGTTGAAGGAGGAGAAGTCATCAAAACAAAACTGGAACAAGTAATCGATGATTTTGATTTTAGAAATCCTGCCGAATCTTTACCACTTTTAGCGGAGATCCGAAGAGATATAACCAATTTGGAGGATGAGTTTTGGAAGGCAGAAAAATTACCTTTTTTGGATAAGATCATGGTGGCTTGTGCGGGATTGTTTATGGAAACAAATGCGGATATCAATACCGCTACTGCAGGAGCTACAATAGAATTGGCAACTGAAATCAATAAAAGATTGGGTGGTGATGTAAAAATGACAGGATTATCTGTCACTCATACCTCTGTGGATACAACGTTCTCAATAGAACTAGGTACTAATGAAGGTGTGTTATTTGATCATACGATTACTATTCCAGTGGATGCTCCGGCTACCTCTCCTTATTGGTTGGTTGAACCCGGTTCACTTGGCATGTACAAAGTAGATGACCGCCAAGAGATTGGAAAGCCTGAATCGGATCGCTACTTAATTGCCCATTACGAGATTGAAATTCACGGCGCACCGATTACGGTACAAAGACCCGTAGATTACAAATACACAGACCCGGAAAAAGGACAAGTGTATCAACCTTTTGAAATTGTAGAACCGATATACACCTCAATTTCTGATAAAGTATACATTTTCGAAGGAGGAAACAGCAAAGAGGTAACCGTAGGTGTAAAAGCCATGAAAAAAAATCAATCAGGAGAAGTTACACTTAATGTTCCGGAGGGATGGGAAATTTCACCGGTCTCCTACCCTTTTACCATTGAAAATATTGGTGAAGAAAATACATATACATTCAATGTTACACCTCCTAAAGATCCTCAATCCGTAGACGTAAGCCCTATCGCTACTTCCAACGGTATAGCATACAAACGAGAACTCTTTAAAATCGATTACAATCATATTCCGTTACAACTGGTGTCATTACCCGCAAAAGCCAGATTTGTAAACCTTGACATTCAAAAATTGGGCTATAAAATCGCGTATATTGAAGGAGCGGGTGACGAAATTCCGGCAAGCTTGGAGCAAATTGGTTACAAGGTGGTTACCGTCCCATTGGAATCCATAGAAGCTCAATATCTCAGTACTTTTGATGCTGTCATTCTTGGAATTCGCGCGTATAATAAGTGGGCAGATATTAAATTCAAACAAGATGAATTAATGAAATATGTGGAAGAGGGAGGTAATATGATCGTGCAATACAACACCAACCGCAGACTAAAAGTAGATAATATTGGCCCTTATCCCATCCAACTATCGCGAGCAAGAGTTTCCGTCGAAGAAGCACCGGTACGAATGCTTGTTCCCGACCATCCGGTGCTCAATTTTCCAAATAAAATTACAGATGCTGACTTTGATAACTGGGTACAGGAAAGAGGTCTGTACTTTGCCGGAGAATGGGACGAAAAATATGAAGCAATACTTTCCAGCAATGATCCGGGAGAAGAAGCCCGAAAAGGAGGGTTAATAATTGCGAAATACGGAGACGGATATTTCTCGTATAGTGGTTATAGTTGGTTTAGAAATCTACCAGCGGGTGTACCCGGCGCCTATCGTTTATTTGCCAATCTTATTTCTCTGGGTAATAATGAAAAACCGTAACATGGAAAACTCTTCTCGATGGCACAAGGGCTACACACTTGTGCTTTTACTCAATGCTGTGTACATAATTGCATTCTACATCATTATGAAAACTTTCTCCTAGATGGCGTCTATTGATTGGATTATTCTCGGCGCTACGCTCGTTTTTATTGTTGTTTATGGTCTTTGGAAAACTCGGAAGACTGCGAGTATGGAAAACTATATTCTTGGTGGTAAAGAAGCCAAATGGGCTACTGTCGGTCTTAGTGTAATGGCCACCCAAGCCAGTGCGATCACATTCTTGTCGACTCCCGGCCAGGCCTACCATGATGGCATGGGCTTCGTTCAATTTTACTTTGGATTGCCTATAGCCATGGTTATTATTTGTGTGACGTTTATACCCATTTATCATAAACTCAAGGTCTATACAGCCTACGAATACCTGGAATCCCGATTTGACCTTAAAACAAGGACATTAGCCGCAATTCTATTTCTTGTACAACGTGGGTTGGCGGCCGGAATCACGATCTATGCTCCTGCCATTATTCTATCTACCATTTTGGGCTGGGATCTTTATGTACTAATTGTTGCCATCGGATTACTGGTAATTATATATACCGTATCCGGAGGAACAAAAGCGGTAAACGTTACGCAAAAGCAACAAATGGGAGTCATCATGTTAGGAATGTTTGTTGCGTTTTATTTGATATTGAGCTATCTCCCTGAAGGAGTTGGATTTATCGATTCATTGAAAATAGCAGGCGCAAGCGACAAAATGGACATTTTGGATTTTAATATAGATTTTAAATCCAGGTATACGTTTTGGTCAGGCATCACAGGTGGCGTATTCCTAATGCTTTCATATTTTGGCACGGACCAATCCCAAGTTCAACGCTACCTTTCCGCTAAATCGATAAAAGAAAGCCGGATGGGACTGATTATGAATGGACTGCTTAAGGTTCCGATGCAGTTTTTCATTCTTTTGGTAGGTGTTTTGGTTTTTGTCTTTTATCAATTCAATAAGGCCCCTGTATTTTTTAATCCCGTCGGACAAGAGATCTACCAAACGGAAAGCGCCGATGCCTACAGAGCCGTTGAAGCCGAATACGATTTACTCTTTGAAAAGAAAGAAAAGATTTATTCGACCGTTGCAGAATCTGGTCTTACTACAGAATTAACAGATCAAATTAGTACGCTGAACAAAGAAGAAAAGGAGATTCGAAACAAAGCAAAGGATATTATAAAAACAGCATTACCCTCAGTGGAAACAAATGACAAGGATTATGTTTTTATCACCTTCATTTTGAATTATTTGCCAAAAGGATTGGTAGGATTGTTGCTGGCGATGATCTTTTCTGCTGCCATGTCCAGTACGGCTTCAGAACTCAATGCGCTGGGCACCACTTCTTCCATAGATTTGTACAAACGCAGCATTGCACCGGACAGGAGTGACAAGCATTACTTATTTATGTCCAAGATTTTGACCTTATTGTGGGGACTTATAGCCATCGGCTTTGCCTGTTATGGCACTTTATTCGAAAACCTCATCCAGTTTGTCAACATCATAGGAAGCATCTTTTATGGTACAATTCTGGGCATCTTTTTGGTTGGTTTTTATTTAAAATGGATAAAGGGAAACGCCATTTTTATTGCGGCGGTTATCTCACAGATTATTGTAATTGCAGTTTATCAGGCAGATATTGTCAGTTACTTGATGTTGAACTTTATTGGGTGCGCCCTGGTCACAATACTTTCTGCAATGATCCAAAAACTAAAAAATGAATAAGTCATTGAGCCTGATATCAATTTACGGTTAGAAAATTAAACTTCTGAGATTGGAGTATGTTTATCTGATTGTTTCACATAAAAAGCAAATAAGCCGCGCACATTTATGACTTGAGCCTGGCATTTGAAAAAATACAACCTTACCATGTCAATAAAGAACGAGGAAGAATTAGAAGGATTACGGGAAATAAGCCATGCCGTTGCCATAACTCTTAAAAAGATGAAAGAGTATACCCGAGTGGGAATGAGTACAAAAGAATTAGATGAGTATGGAGGAAAGCTTCTGGCAGAATTTGGAGCGGTTTCTGCGCCCATCAAAGACTATAACTTTCCGGGCCATACATGCATCAGCATTAACCATGTAGCTTGTCATGGCGTTCCCTCAGATTCACTGATTTTAAAGGAAGGAGATTTGGTCAATATTGATGTCTCAGCGGCCAAGGATGGATTTTATGGAGACAACGGCGGTTCTTTTGTATTGGGCGAAGATATTCACAATTTAACACCTTTGGTAAAGGCATCTCAGGACATCTTGAAAATGGCCATCTCGAACATTAAAGATGGAGTGCGGATATCAAATGTTGGTGGCATGATCGAACGGGAAGCCAAGAGAAGAGGATATCAAGTGATTAAGAATTTGTGTGGCCACGGAATAGGGAGAAGACTACATGAACCTCCAACTGAAATAGCCAATTATCGTGACCGATTTAACACACAAAGGTTTCGAAAGAATTCTGTTATTGCATTGGAGACATTTATATCGACCAAATCAAAGTATGTCCACGAGATGGAAGATGGATGGACAATGAAAACAAAAGACAATAGTTATGTCACTCAACACGAACATACATTAGTCGTTACAGATGACTACCCTATTGTCCTTACCGAAGAGAACGGAGTCTTTGAATTTTAAAAGTTTTCCTCTACCACGCTATATAAATGATCAATCATGCAAGAAAAGCCAATAGAGCTTAGGTCGTACCTCATTTTGCTGGCATTAAGTATAGTCTGGGGAAGCTCTTTCATATTAATCAAAAAAGCATTGATCGCTTTTCAACCAGTTGATTTAGCATGTATGCGAATCGCAATTTCTGCCCTGGCTTTCGCACCTATATTGTATATCAAGCGAAAAGCGGTCCCTTGGAAAGCCTGGAAAATCTTTCTGGCCGTTGGTCTTACGGGAAGTGGAATTCCGGCCTTTATGTACTTCATTGCTCAAACCAATATCAACAGCACAGTTTCAGGATTATTGAATAGCCTTACACCGATCTGGACTTTAATCATCGGCATCATTGTCTTTAAAAACAAAACGATTAGTACCCAAATCATTGGTGTCATAATTGGTTTTTTGGGTGCATCTTTACTTATCCTTTTGGGTGAATCCAAAGGCACGAATGCAAATATATGGTACGGTTTATTTGTCGTGTTTGGAACCTTATGTTATGGCATGAGCGGCAACCTGGTCAAACATTATTTTCAGAATGTAGATAGCCTGATTATCAGCGCAGTATCATTTTGTTTGATTGGCGGACCTGCCATTGGCTATTTAATCTATTGCGGTGCATTAACTGGATTAGAGTGGACACAAGAACAAACTTTTTCATTTGGTGCAGTCATGATATTGTCGCTGGTAGGAACGGTATTAGCTACCATTGTATTCTATCGGCTTATACAGGAGACCACGGCAGTTTTCGGAAGTTCGGTCGCATACGTAATGCCTCTGGTGGCCATGGGTTGGGGTTTCCTGGATGGAGAGCCCATAGGGTTGGTTATCATTTTGAGCATGGTATTAATTTTAACTGGTGTATATTTGATTAAGAAACCTGCTACTCGCAAATGAATCAAAGACCAGGCTTATACATTGCTCATTCAGAAGGAAAAGGGCGCGGGGTTTTTACCAGCGAATCCATTGCACAGGGTGAAGTCATAGAAATCTGTCCCGTACTTATCATTCCAAAAGCAGAATTACCCATTATCCATAAAACGTTCTTACACGATTACTATTTTTCCTGGGGAGAAAATCAGGAAGAATGTGCCATAGCTTTAGGTTTTGGCAGCATCTACAATCATGAAATCCATGCAAACGCCAATTTCATTCTCGACCCATTCAACCAAACCATTGATATCGAAGCCGTGAAAGCAATAGAAGCCGGAGAGGAAATCACCCTTAATTATCATGGAGAACCTGGAGATGAGAGGGAATTGTGGTTTTAGTCTCTTAGTTGTTTAGTGGACTAGTTATTGAGTTATTGAATTGTTGAGTTATTGAGTTGTTGAGTTATTGAGTTGTTGAATTGTTGAGTTATTGAATTGTTGAGTTATTGAATTGTTGAGTTATTGAATTGTTGAGTTATTGAGTTATTGAGTTGTTGAGTTATTGAATTGTTGAGTTATTGAATTGTTGAGTTATTGAATTGTTGAGTTATTGAATTGTTGAGTGAGCCCTCATGAATTTGGTCTAAACTGTCAACCAAAT
>JBCCVV010000162.1:0-15416 GCA_039194925.1 Bacteroidota bacterium | reverse complement strand
TTGAAAAAATCGGTTTGCTGGATGCTCAAACCTTGTTTTTGAGGCGTCTTTGGCCTTGGTTTTGAATCTAATTTATTACTGCGTCGAAGGTTTTTTTTGACCGTGTCAAGAGTACTCTTTAACGTTGTTTTACTTGATGTGCGCTTCTTTACTGGATTTACTTCTTTCTCTTTACGCGTAGGCTTAGGTCTGCCATTTTCTTTTCTTTTTTGTGAAAGGAGATTTCTACGATTGGACCATAGTCTGTCCTCTTTCTTTTTTTCATAAACGGAAGGAATCTCTGAATGATAATTCCTATGTGTGCTGTTATCTTCCGTATGTCCTGTATAGCTTTTCAGCTCCTTTTCCAATCGCTCTTTCTCTTCCATCAATGCCCTTAGCGAATCATTTTCGTCCAGAATTTCTTTCCACGTGATTCCAGACTCAACATTCGTTTGCTCAGATGGGGCTTTTGATACGTACTCTTTCCAATGTTTAGCCATACTTCTGATTTATTTTTCTTCTCCTTGACGCAGTTTTTCGAGTTCGGTGTCCACCAGGGCCTGCAATCTTCTTTCAAAGGCAGGAGGATTGGGGACGGTGACCAATCGTGTTCGCAACATGGAACTTCCTTCGGCAGAGTACTGATATTTTTGGGAATAACTTGCCGTGACAGACGCACTCATAGCTACAAAGCCAACATTGAATCCACCGCTTGCAGAAATTGAGGCCCCAAATTCACGTTCTTTCGACATCGAAAAAGATAATTTTACTTCTAATACAGTATCGGTGAATTGATAAAAAGTAGGTGTGAAGCCCAATGCCAATAAACTGTATTTGGGTCCGCCCTCGACTATGGATACGGAGGGTACGGCAAGCTGTTTTGCCATATCCATGGACACCAAATCCAACGCTCTCTGTGCCTTCGCAATCCCAATGCCCAGAGTTTTGACCATTTCGGGCAGGGGAGCATTTGCAATATCACGTACTATATTAGCCATGCGTTACGATTAACTTGGTGCCTGAGATCTGGCAATTTCCATTTGTTGTTGAATTCGTTCTTCCAGAATCGCCGGTGGTGGAATTGGTACCACTTTAGTTTTTAGCAAACTGGACCCTTCTGCAGAATACGTATACTTTTGAGAATAGGTAGCATTGACCTGTGAAGTACGAAGTCCTGATCTCGCTCTTAACCCTCTGCGGAATCCAAAACTGATGCCTCCGGATCGTTTCTTTTGCTTCGTCGTAACGGATCTCGAATACGATCCTTCGCGAGCGTATTTTATACTAATTTTTACCTCAATAATGGTGTCTACGAATTGATAAAAGGTAGGTGTAAAGCCTAATTCCATCATGGATAATCGCTGAGGTATTATTATCGTTTTGCCTTCTTCACCACTTTTTACTGAAGCTTCTCCATCCGTAACGTCCACCTTGCTGGAATCAACAATGTCTTTCTTTATGTATTCATCCGTTTCATTATTGTACAATGTAACGGCTTGTTCGACCGTCAGCTTTTGTTGCCCAAAGAAAACTCTGCTATCTCTAAACGTCACTTCTCCCGTAGCATCATCTCTAATGGTGGCAAGTCCTCCCATCATCTCGGCCACCTCCATGGAATTCTCATCCAGCCGCATCTGAGCCTCTGCAATGGCAAATGCCATATCCTTGATCATTCGACCCATAGGCACATCAAGCAATTGTTGACCTATACGGGGTATCTCATTGAATAAATTCATGTTTTTTGATTTTATAGATTAATTAATCCTCGGTAGTGTCGAGTGTACTTTTTAATAGTTCCAAATAGGTGTCTGGAGGGGGTAGGGTAACCAAATGAGCGGCAATGGAGGATGAAGATTCCGCTTCGAGATTGAATTTTTTTGCATAATATCCAGTGATGGATAATCCAAATATCCCAATAGTTGATGAATCCTCTTCTGAGGCATTATCATTACGTTCTCCAATATTTCCCAATTGAAATCCAAATGATCCTCCGTAGTTTTCAGATTCTGCAATGGAGATTTCCATCTTCAATTCTAAGGTTGCCTCGGTAAATGCATAAAAAGAAGGCGTAAACCCCAGAGAAAGCAAATTGTACTCCTTACCTCCCATGTCAATTTTTCTTGTCGACATGTGGTTTGCCATTTTAATGGAATTGGAATCCAATGCTGCCTGCGCATTCGCGATGGCTACACCCAGCTTTTCCAACATCATGGGAAGTGGAAGATTTGTAATCGTTTGTAATATTTGGGGTGTGTTAATCGGCATTTTCTTCGGTATCTGAATTATCAATAGGAATGCCATAAACGGAAGCGATGTGCAATTCGAGCCCTGTAGGCATTGGAAGCGATACTATTCTTGCCTGAATGGATGCGTTGCCATCCAGCGACATGCTGAATTGTCTGGCATATCGCACATCCAAAGCTCCTGACATGGCAAAGGTTTTGTCCCCATCGGAATTTCTGGTTAATTGTTTCAATCGGTCTTTACTTTTATCGACTTCTTTAGTGTAGACATACGTGTTTTCCTTGTCGATTTCTTTTTGGCGCTGACCATTCACAAGGATGTCGAGATTTTTATCTTCCAGCGAAAAAATGAAGTAGTTCACATAGGCTTCCTTATCCAGCATGTAGTACAAATCTTCGCTATGTTTTTCGATATAAAAGCCTTGATTCAATTGGAAACTATCTGTGATGCTGGTAAGGCTAGAATGGGTAAAGTTCGCTTCTTGACTTCCATACCTAAAAGTTATATTTGATGGTATGGTCACTGGGTTGATCAAATAAATCTGATCGTCTCCTGAGTTGTCAGGATCAAAATCTACGGTGCCGGATTCCAGATAGATAAAATCAAAACCAGCGGGTAAGCGTATTGTTGCTTTTCTAAATAATGGATTAGGCTGTTCATCCGTAGCCTCTGATTCACCCTTGCCTTCCGTGCTGATGCGGGACTTATCAAAATTGGTATCGTCGATATTATTTACAATGAAGTTTTTAATGGCTTGACTTCTTCTTTCACTTAGTTCCTGGTTATAACTATCAGAACCACTTCCATCCGTATGTCCTGTGATTGTGATATTGAGACCTGGAATGTGTTTGAGTAAAAGAGCAAGAATCTTGAGGTGCTCCTTTTGCAGACATGTGGCTCCTTTTACACCTTGACAGTAATCGTCATCCAGTGTATCACCGGCAAATTTGAAGTAATAGGTCATTTCTACCGTTCCACTGGAGTCTGTCATTTTATCAGAAGTAATCCCAATGGCGTCGATATCCGCGAGACCCTTTGCATTGGCATACGAGGTGTCAAAATCGGTCTTTTTTGTAAACTTTAATGAACTGTTATTGAGAGCTATATCTACATCCGTTGCATAATCGTTTTTCATTTTTACGATGGCCTGTTTAGCAGTTTCTTTCGGAAGAGAAATCACAATCAGTCCATTTTCTGTATAGATCTTGACGCCCTGACTTGTAAGGTTTTCCACTTTTTTCTCACTGTCCACATAGGATTCACATCGAATACCTTCTTTCGTGTTGGAGATATCTTCTTTTGCACGCTCTATCATATTGAAAGATCCCTTCTCTTTATGAACGTTGCGTTCCTGATTATCGATTTGAAAAGAGGCTGAGTGCTTTGCTTTTAGGGACTTTTGAAATGATTTGGAAGCGTGTTTGCTCAATGATTTTGAGCTGCTTTTTTGTTGGTTTTTGAAGAATTCTCTGTCAAAATTGGTGTTTTTGGTGTATTCCCCTTCTACGTTGAAGTCGATTTCAAATTCTTCTTTTGTAGCAAACTTTAGGTTTATGGCAGCGGAGATGTCTGCGTATTCAAAAGCATAAAACGCAGGTTGGAAACCCAATTCCAGCAGTGATTTTCCGGCTACTTCCTTTTCTGCTAACTTTACGAGTTGTTTTATGGAATTGTCGTCTAACTTTTCCTGAGCTTCGGCAATACCAATGGCCAGTGAAGCAAACATTTCGCTGACGTCTACATTTTTTAGGATGGTTGCAGTTTGTTCAATTTTATTCGTTGGACTTGCCATGGTATTCGTTGGTTTTAAAATGATTGAGGAGCCATTGATTTGGGTAATTTCATTGCTATGTCAGGTTGAACATTTTCGGTCTGTACTATATAATAGTCATGTTTGATCTGCAATTGTTCAATTTGTTTTTTGGTAATGAAATATCCTTTTTGCACCCACTTCAGCAATTCCTGTGCTATGACCATTTTTTGCAATTTATCTTCCAGGGCAATTTGTTGCAAATCACTTTTTGCCAGGTCGGGTTCATTGTTTAGAAGATGCTGGATCGCCTTCCGTTCGAGGATGTAGACCCTGTGTTTAATGGTTAATTCTGACTTGTCTAAGGTGTCCAGATGGGCAAGGTAGTTGTCACAAAAGTCTATTACTTCTGAGTACGCTCCAGTCTTTTCCAAGGCCTCCATGACACATTGTGCATAATGTTGGAAAAATACTTCCGAATCTTTTTGTCTTTGCGTAATCCTCATGGCCTCCCGATAATATCGAAGCGCCTCTTGGTAATTCCCTTCCAGGGCATAAAGCTTTCCCTGCTCGGCAATTCTATAGTGGATAATGTTTCCCTGAGCATTCATAATTAGTTCATTTTTACCTTACAATTAATGGATTGCAATTGATCCTGGATGTACATGGCGATGACGAAAGGAACTTTACGCTCGCTCCTCCAATGCTTTACATTGGTTTTAGCATTCAGATTGAAAAATTGATTCATCACATTTTGGAATTCTATCTGATCTTCAATATCGCTGGCTTCAATGAATTTTGGGGATACATCTACTTCCTTGATCCTGTAATCCATGGATAAGTCGTCCAACGTTTGAATTAGCTCCATAGAATTGTGTCGGGTTATATTTTCAAAGAGCACTACCGGTGTGTTAGCATGGATTTGTGGTAAAACTTCCTGAGGGATGCCAATAGATTTGTTTAGGAAATTAATGTGATTTTGGTTATTCAAGTCAAAATCCACTAATTCCAGAGAAATGATCTGATGACTTTGGTTTATAATCTGAATCCCGTTCTGTGAATGGTAGTTATTCCATATTTTTTGACTTTGTTGGTAGTCTAAATTACAAATTTGCCTACGGGTTAAATTAATTTGAGATTTTTGTATACCAGAGGTCAGCAATGTTTGGACTACTTGATCCGGAATGGCGTCATCAAATCGAATAGTATAGGCATCAAGTTTTGGATTGGTATAACAAATGGCTGCGGGTATCCTTTTCTTCATTGCCAGTGCTGTAGCCTTTGATACCCCTCCAATCACGACTCTTCGCTCATCTCCCAGTAATTGGACGCACTCTTGAATACTTGTACCAAGGAAATCTGACATGCTCTTTAATACATAGGGAAGGTTTTTTATTTCCTGAACATTGATGCTTACCTCATAATTTTCTTTGGAAAAGTGAATTTGCTCTGTTGTATCTTTTAATTCGATTTCAAGCCCTAGCTTGGTCAATTGTTTTTTCAATTCGGTAGCCAATTCAAATTCTACATTCGGAAAAAGAACAGATGGAGCATTGTATAGTTGTTTTAAAACTAATTCTTGAGGCAATTTTAATGAATCTTCAAGTATTCTGGCACAAGATGGGTTGGCGGTACCGATGGACTGGATAATTATTTGCTTCGAGCTTTGTTTTTCTGATTTCATTCGTATACCGGATTAGTTGTTTGTTGTTGAGAGGGAATAGATTCTTTTCTAATGCTGAATACATCTTACGTATTCGTGTATGTATTTTCTTTAGAATGCGGTCTTTACCATTATTCTATGCATCTTCTTATTTTCAAGATGATAGCAATAAAGCTATGGGATCCGGAAGACGATTTTAGAAATAATTTATAAGCGGCGGAGAATTTATCAGAACGGTTGTGAAAAATGGTATTCGGTCAACTCCAGGTTAAAAGAGTGAGCGGATTGCGTGTATTTTATTGAACTATTTTTGTGTTAAAACTCCAATTCCACCCAAATTGGCAGATGATCGCTGACTCCTTTTTGTTTTACTTTTCCGGCAGATGTAACATGCATACCTTTTACAAATAAGTGATCCAATTGAAATGCATTCGTGGGTACCATGTTCAGGATAGGTTTTTTTTCACTGATGGTCATTCCAATATCCTTACTCGCCCAAAGAAAATCGGAAGATGTAAAGGGCTGGACAGTAGCCGCAATGTCTGCATTGCCCAAAGAGTTAAAATCTCCTCCGACCACAGCATATTTTATATCAATATCTTTCAATTGAGAAGTAATGGCTTGTGCAAACTCTTTGCGGTTTTGAGTAGTGTTGAAAGCTGCTGCGTGTGTGCTGGCAAAGGCTATCGATTCACCGCGAATATCAATATTGGCAATCGTAAGTGTTTTTCTAAAGATGTAATTCTTTCCTTTCCAGGGGACTGGATAAGAACTAGGGTGGGGTAGTTTTACCTTTTGACTATTAATAATGTTCCACTTTGTAAGAATGGCATTTCCCACATTTTTACCATGCTTCGGATGAAAAATTGCAGGATAATATGCATAACACATGTTCAAGGCCTTAGCGATTTTTTCTGTGCCCTTTTCGTCCATTTCCTGTAAAAGTAAAACATCAGTAACATTTAGCGGAGCCAACTTTAAAAGCTCAATCGCTTCATCAATATGTTGAGCAAATTCAATGTTGAAAGAAACCACTCGGATTTTCGATTTTGAGTTAAAGTCCTCTTCTCCAATTTCCTGTCGATAATCGCCTTTGAACAGGGGAGCGTTTTCTTCTTCGTAACTGTATCGGTAAGAAGTGAAACAAGACTGAAGAGTCAAAAGTGTTCCTATGAAAATTAATGTTTTTGTAATGGATGTTGTCCACATTGTGTAATAGAAATTATACGTTTCATTTCAACGAACGAAAACTTGATTATAGTTTCTTAGAAGAGAAGTGATTTAATTCTACTTTGCGATAGTAGTTATTTTGCTAAGCTTGATGTTGACTTTTAACCACAACGAACGCTAAGATTTCACAAAGGTTGCTTAGTTTCGACCAATTGATGTTATACACGTAGCGAATGTTGCACAATTCTTGGTTTACTTTACGGTTAAATTAGAAATGTCTTAAAGTAGAATCATGAGCTAAAATCTGGAGATTATTCAAATTTAAGCTATTGCGCGATTCAAACGATTCCGCATAAAACCAAATTATTCTTAGTTATTTAAATCTTCTAAAGTAAAATGAAATCACTTCAATATTTACTTCGCTGAAGCCAGATACAACTTCTTAATTTTTACCATTGGGCCAGGACACATTTGTTTGTGACAATTCATGCAATTGTCGACCATGTTGTTGAATACTTCGGGCATGTTATCTTTCGAGTTTTGCAATTTTTTGGCCGATTCAAGATAGACGGTACTCATGGCTTTGTACAAAGGACTTTCCGACTTTGATGGTTCTGTAGCCACCGCACTATGGATTTCTTTGAATTCGCGAACCTTATCGGGAATAGTTCCTCTTTCGATATCCAATTTCAAATTTTCATAATAGGTAAACATCTCACGCATCAGCAAGGTGAGTTCACTGTCGTTATTTGGATATAGAATCGTTTGCGATTTAGTATTCGAACTGTCCGTACAATTTGACAAAAAAATTACCATAAGGAAAATAGAAAAAACAATCCAGATTTTCTTCATAAACTACTCAATGGTTTGCCCAATGCACGATTCAAAAAAATGATGGATGTCTTCTATTTGGTCGTGCCCTTTTTTCTGACCAATCGATGAGACCAGATACATGGAAGCGAATGCCAAAACAAGCAAAGGCACTGCCCATAAAATAGTGCCAGGTTCGTCTATTGAAAGATTAGCAAACCCTATGACTAAGGTAATGACAATGGATAGAGCAATAATACCATACACAAAAACGAACATTGTCCACACAGCGGGAGAAGGACCGTAAAGCCCTCTCAGTAGGCTGCCTTCCTGGTCCGGATGATCTTCAATTGTTACAGATAGATGAGGAGACCAATAATGATGATCTTCTTCCTTTGGATACAGGCTGATGTATCCATATCGGACTTTCCCATCACAGGGAGCTTCACCAGATTTCATGGCTTCCTTCAAAATATCTTGTAATTTCTGCACGCTGTAAGCCGATGCAACCTCAAATCTTGGCCGTATCTGAAAACCCGTCTTTTGAGAAATTACTGACATATGAAATTCGTTTATGAATCTGAATTATCCTTTAAGATAAAAAAAGCAATTAAAATAATGGCAATTGAAGTCACCACAGCTGAAAAAGTCAATGTATAACCCGAAGGAAAAAGCCCTGCAATGACAAGCGTAAAAATAGATACTACGAAGGCAAAACCAATTTTTTCCTTAAGACCCATGTATGGTGTTGAGTTTATTTTACGTAGAGACTTTTCTATGATAATAGCAAGGCACCAAGGATGTCGCATCGCATGCCCGTTTCACAAGGAAATACGTTTTTGGATCTTGTTGACCTTAATAAATTTTTTATGTTCTACGCTGCTGTTAAAAGTCAACCTTATGCAAAACAAGATTCACCCTGTCTTACCGTTGAATTACATCGCTTTTCTGTTAACGATTTTAGACTTCACGGTTCGTATCTTTACACGTATGAATAGGGTTAAATAAATTTCATTACTGCATTTTCCCTATCATACAACTAACATAACTCTTGGCCGTATCCAGTAAACTTGGGTCCGATTCTGTATATCCCAATTTATGAAGCTTGAGTCTTGCCGATTCTAAAGCTGCTTCATTGTTGCAATCAAACTCTACTTCTCCAGTCGTAGCATCCACATGGATATTTTCAATTCCTTCCAGTTTTGACAATCCGTTTCTCACAGTATTTTCACAACCACCGCATTTTATATTATTTACTATCAATTTTTCTCTCATGTCTTAATGTTTATCTTTTTAGTATTCAACGCAAATTAAATATACACTGTTCTATTCAATTCCATAAACTCCTTAAAAAAATTCTAATCTGCAAGTTGTGATGAAAGCATCTGTTTAAACCCAAGATAACTGGCTACGACTCCGTAGACTATAACGGTAATCGATGATAAAGGCATCAAAATAGCCGCCACGACCGGACTGAGATGACCTGTAACCGCAAAGGCAAGTCCAATTCCATTGTACAAAAATGCAAGCAAAAAGGCGCCATAAATGATATATTTGGCCGTTCTCAAATATCTTAATTGTTCGAAAAGACTGGCAAAGTTTTTAGCATCCAGAATACCATCACATGCGGGTGAAAAATTATTGGCTCTATCCGAAATCACGATGCCTACATTGGCCTGTTTAAGAGCACCTGCATCGTTTAAGCCATCTCCGATCATCATTACGCGTTGTCCGTCTTGCTGCAGTTGCCTGATCTTCTCCAGCTTGTCTTTAGGAGTCTGATTAAAGTGAATGGTGCTGTTTTTACCAAATAAGGCCTTTATTCGAGATTCTTCCTGATTGCTGTCGCCGGAAAGAACAGTGAGTGTAAATTGCTTTTGCAATCCATTAATGATCTCTTTTATATTCCTACGCAAGGAATGTTCGAATTTGAAATACCCGAGATACGTATCATCCATTTCAATAAATACGCCATGTTCTTTTTTAGAGTTCTCTACACCAAAAATGAAGGTGGAAGAACCCAGTTTGACATGGACACCATTACAACGGGCATAAAAACCACTACCGATGACATCTTGATAACTGTCGATATCTATTAGCGTGGCGTTGCTCAGCTCTGCAACAATTGCCTTGCTCAACGGATGAGAGGAATGACTGCAAACCGACCTTAAAATGGATTTTTGATCTTGACTTAGCTCTTTCCCATGATATGTGATCTCAATTTTTGAGCTATCTGTGATCGTACCGGTTTTATCAAAAATGATGTGATCTATATCTTGTATGTCTTCGATGGTAGAAACATTTCTAAGGTAGAACCCACTTCTCGACAGCAATCGAAGAATGTTTCCATACGTAAACGGGATGGCCAATGCCAAAGCACATGGGCAAGCTACAATCAGTACGGCAGTGAATGTATTGAAGGCCATTCCTATATCGCGAAACCACCAGAAGCTCATCGTTATTGTTGCAATCGCAATGACGATGTAGGTGAAGTACTTGCTGATTAATGCGACCAACTTACTCGAATCGGACTCCTCTCTTTCTTTAAATGTATCTTCATTCCACAGTTGAGTAAGGTAGGATTGATCTACTTTTTTCGTAATTTTCAATTCTATGCTTTCTCCCTTGTGTTTACCACCCGCAAAAAGTTCTTCCCCTTTATTTTTTGAGATTAGATCTGACTCACCTGTCACAAAACTGTAGTCGATTCTAGCTTTTCCCTTTTGTAAAATACCATCGGCAGGGATTAATTCCAGATTTCGAATCCGAATGATATCCCCTGGGACAAGTCTGTCGATCGATTTGGTAATCCATTCCTTGCCGGAATGCACCATGGCAGAGATTGGGAAATAAGATTTGTAATTGCGATCAAAATCCAATGCCTGATAGGTAAACGATTGAAACCAACGTCCGATTAACAGGAAAAATACAAAGCCTGTAAAACTATCCAAATACCCTTCTCCACTATGACTCAATATTTCATAAACGCTTCTTGAAAATAATGTGATCATTCCCAGGGCAATGGGTAAATCAATATTCAAATTACGAATTTTGATTCCTCGAAGGGCTGATTTTATATAATCGATCCCGCTGTAAAATAGTACCGGAATTGCAAGGATGACGTTGATGTACCCGATGTGAAAAAGATAACTGGCCTTGTCAAAACCCAGATATTCCGGAAAACTTAGCAACATGATATTGCCAAAGGAGAACCCCGCCAAACCTAATTTGTAGAGAAGTTTTTTGTCGTAATTATTGGATTTGTCGGATCTGTTGAGGCTGTCAAAATTGATTCGAGGTTCGTATCCGATTCGACTGAGTAGGTGTACGATGTTTCGCAAACTTGTATCCGAATCCCGATACGTAATGGTCGCTTTTTTGGTAGTGAAATTTACTCTGGATTGGATGATTCCTTGGTCTAATCGAGAGATATTTTCCAATAACCAAAGACACGCACTGCAATGAATATCTGGTAAATGTAAGGTCACTTTAGAAATTCCACCTTCCCGAAAGTCAAGAAGTTTTGAAACCAACGCGTCATCTTCCAGATATTCAAATCCGGAAGAGGCTTGCTTTTTTTGAGATATTCCCGGTTGTGCCTCGTACTGATAATAGGCAGACATACCATTGTCATTGATCAATTGATAGACCGTCATGCATCCTCTACAACAGAACGTTGCCTGTTCCATACTAAACTCATGGGTGGTACATTCATCACCACAATGGGTACAAGCTGTTTTGGAGTCTACCGTTTGCTGCACCTACTTACGCATTAAAAGCCACCAAAGCCATCATTCCGATCGCAAAGAGAATCATAAGAATTAAGATGGCATATGTTGCCAGAGCATATTGTTTGTGTGTTGGTTGTGCCATAGGATATGGATTTAATTGGAGGTAAATTTACGAGCGATGGAACGGAGGTGAGATGATTCAAATCATTGCCTGAAATGATAGCGGTCATCTTTGCAAGGAGAGTACATATTTACCTTTACGATCAAAGAATATGTCTATTATTATGAATCCTTTTTTAATCGAGAAGTACAATACTGCAGTGCCGCGATATACAAGTTATCCCACTGTTCCCCATTGGCAATCTATTGCTCCGTCACAACACGAGTGGATAGATGATCTTAAGAAGAATTATGAAGAGTATCCTGAGTTGAGTCTTTATATTCATTTACCTTTTTGCGAAGCGCTTTGCACCTATTGCGGATGCAACAAACGAATCACGAAAAACCATAGGGTGGAGTCACCTTATATTGATGCGGTTCTCAAAGAATGGAAGATCTATCTGGAACATTTGGAGCAACGGCCAATCATTAAGGAGATTCACCTTGGAGGTGGAACTCCTACTTTTTTTGATGTAGAAAATCTTAATCGTTTAATATCCACTATTATAGAAGATTCTGACTTGGCTGAGGGGTATGAATTTAGCTTTGAAGCACATCCGAATAGTACCAGCTCACTGCATTTAAAAGCATTGTATACCTTAGGTTTCAGAAGGATAAGTGTTGGAGTTCAGGATGTGTCACCCGATATCTTGACAGCCATTAATCGAAAACAAACCGTCGATCAAGTGCGTGGAGTGACCAATTGGGCAAGAGCGATCGGTTATTCCTCAGTAAATTACGATATCATCTACGGTCTGCCTTTTCAGAAGCCTTCAAATATCTTGGAAACGGCAGAATTCATAGCAGAGCAACGACCGGATCGCCTCGCTTTCTACAGTTATGCACATGTACCCTGGAAAAGTGCCAGTCAACGGGCTTTTACCATTAAAGATGTACCCACCGGTGTAGAAAAAAATGAACTGTATGATCTTGGCCGCTATTTGTTGGAAATGGAGGATTACAAAGCGGTAGGCATGGATCATTTCTGTCTGGAAAATGAGGCCCTGTATCAATCGTATAAAGAGGGAAGGATGCATCGGAATTTTATGGGGTATACTCCAAATTATACCCGATGCAGTATAGCACTTGGCGCTTCTTCGATCAGTGATTCATGGTCAATGTATGTACAAAATGAAAAACACGTAGAAACCTATCAAAATATTGTCAACTCAGGTGCCTTACCCATTATTAAAGGACATCAACTGAATGGTTCGGAACTAATGATGCGAAGACACATTCTTAATCTCATGTGTAAGGACTATACGCGGTGGTCGCCGGAAAGTCGTGATGCCATTACCATTACTCCGTTTTTGTATAATTTGGATGGACTGGTTGCCGATGGACTGGTAAAATATAATCAAAACAGGATACGGATTACCGACAAAGGAAAATTCTTTATTCGGAATATTTGTTCGGCTATTGATCCAATTTTTCAAAGTCATTCATCCGATCAACAAGTATTTAGCAAGGCGATATAATTCAAATGAGAAATCTTTATATTATTTCTATCAATCATCAGACGCATTGCGCGGAAGAAAGAATAAAACTCGATCTCTCAACAGAGGCTTGGGAAGAATTATTTGCTTTCCTTACGTTTAAATTGGGTGCTGAAGGGTTTGTGCTTTTACGCACGTGCAATCGAATCGAATTGTATTACGAGGCGGATCAAAATTGGACATCCCGGATAAAGGAAAAGTGGAATTCATTGGTCTCTTCAACTCAAAATTTTGAAGGAATGGAATCCGTTCAAACATACGACGGTTATCGTGCATGTATCGAACATTTATTGCAGCTTAGTGTAGGGTTTAAATCGGCAATTTACGGAGATGATCAGATTTTGAGTCAATTAAAAAAGGCATTCGAGCAGGCACGAAGCAATAAATCAATGAGTACCTTACTGGAGCGATCCTATCAATCGGTCATGCGATTTCATAAAAAGGTATGTCGAGATACGGATTTCAAGTCGCATACCATCTCTCTGGCGTATCAGGCATTAAAATCAGCAAGATTTAGCTTGGGGTCTGATCGTCTTGCGGAGAAAAACGTTTTGATCATCGGTGCCGGAGATATGGCCGCTCAGGTAGTAAAGTACTTACCCAAATTTAAATTCGGCAGTATATCCATTACAAATCGCACGCAATCAAAAGCGAAGAGATTGGTCCAAAACAAAAAAATAACTGTGGTTGCGTACGAGCAGTTGGAAATAAAATCCTATGACATCATTATTTCATGTACAGATCAGGGTTATTCTTTACTATCAAATTGGTCTAATGTAGACTACTATATAGACCTAAGTTTACATTCGGCAAGTATAGGTCCTATTTCAACCTCACATATAGTATTGGCTGAGCTTCAGCAATCGATCAATGAGCGAAATGTAGATCGAATGAAGAGCGTTGGGAGAGTGTATGAAATTCTTGAAAATAGGGTAGAGGGGTTTGAAGGTTGGTGTTCGCGATGGCACGAACGATCAGCAAGAGTTTCAGCTCTGTGAACTCAATAAATATCAATTATCAATCCATTTATTCAAAGAACTGAAATACGTATTCGTCCTTGTATTCGATTTCATAATTGTCCAATAGCGTATAATATTCTTCTTTGAATTTCTTTCTGAGATGATGTTGTTCCTGATTTCGGATATAATCAATGATTTTTCCCTTTTCTCGAGTACCGTGCGAAAAAACGCCATAGCCACCTTGCCATTGAAATTTTGTGGGGCAGAGGTTATTATACTTTATAAAATTGGACATTGATTTTTTGACTTCTCTAACCAGATCACTAATTAATTCTTTGGTGGAATAGTCAATGAAAAGATGAATGTGATCGTCGTACCCATTCACGGCTAAGGCAAAATGCCCCCGTTCTGTTAATACATGAGATGCATAGGCAAATAAATTTGATCTCCAGGATTTATTTAATAATGCTTCTCTATATTTTACAGCAAATACGATTTGAAGATAAACGGCGTTGTACGCATTGGCCATGTTAATTGATTTTGTGATTGTTTGTTCTATTACAAATTTTGACCCTATAACTGTGTTCTTAGCGTTTTTGTGACATTCCTTACGGAGAATTTCTATTTGGACGGACGTGCCTGGAACCTAAGATGACCTCTCTGAGGTCAATTTTTAACGCAATCATTAATGATTGCTAACGTAGGGCGACCTCTCTGAGGTCAGTAAGTATTTTTTAGTGCAACAAGCTTTTATCGGATGCTGAATTAATTTTTCGCAAAAAAATTATTCAAATGATTTCAGGGAGGTTGTTCTTATGGTTGGTCAATTGAAATGGTATATGAAATAAGCGTTAAATGGACGCTGAAATTGATTTTTCCTGGACTTCAAAATTATCAAATGACCTCAGAGAGGTCATCCTCTAGGTTAGCCCGAGCCATGTAACGATTTGCATGACCTAAGAGAGGTCATTTCTACGTTGTCATAATGGAAATAGGGGAAAAAGATTTGAATTACCTTGGTGATTTGAAATGTACATAAATTACAAATAAAAAATCACCGTAACCCGAGCAGGCACGGTGACTTGATTAAAAAACATGCAAAATATGTCTACTAAGCTGCAGTGTTTACCATATTGATTTCCTTGACATCCTTGCGCATTTTTTCCTGCTTGGCTTGAGAAGTTTTAGATGTAAAAGAAACAGCTGTAAATGCAGAAATAAATATTGGAAAAGCTAAAACTGCCAACATTGGATAACCTGCTGTAAAGGCCACGATAATTACAGCCATCATTAAAAAATATCTAAGAAGAACGGTTTGAAAAGATGCGCTAAAGAAAGTCATGATAATTAATTTTTTATGTACTTAATTCGTTATTCAAATATTACAATTCAAATATCGATAACCGTATATCGAAAAAACATGATCTGTATCAGCGCTGGGGATGATCTTGA
>JBCCVV010000161.1:0-15429 GCA_039194925.1 Bacteroidota bacterium | reverse complement strand
TTTAATACTACTTTGAGAGATTAAGGTAAAAAGAGAGAAATATGGATTTTTGAAGTTGAATAGTTGATTTTGAATTGTGAAAATTCTAAAACTCAAGAGCTGATGCTTGGGGATTTTTCAAATTTAGGAGATTGTGCGGTTCCGCGATTGTGCAAAAAATCCTAATTACTCTTATTTGTTTAAATGTCTTAAAGTAGAATTAAAACATATTATTAAAAGTAACAATATGAAAAAGTTTGTAGATTTAGAAATCTGAGGATAGAACCAAAGAATAACTAAACACTACAAACTCATATGCAAGAGTAAAATTAGTAAATTCTTTGTTCAGTATCTTGATTTGGGGAGAACAGGAAGAAAAATAAAAGTACCTCTTTGGCGAATAATTAAAGCGATCTTGTATAAGTTGAAAACTGGAATACAGTGGAAACATTTACCAATTCGGCAGTTTTTCGGATTTATCAAATATAGCTGATAATCAGTGTATTATCATTTCAACAAGTGGTCCCAGACTGGGATTGGGAGGAATGTTATAGGAGGTTGATTGCAGAGAATAAGTCTAAACTTGATATGTATTTGGTAATTCTTGACGGAACGCATACGCCTGCAAAACGAGGAGGAGAAGCAGTTGGCTATCAAGGAAGAAAGAAGTGTAAGACCAGTAATATGTTAATTCTGACAGACAAACAAGGCGTTCCTATTGGATGGTCAAAACCTATAAGCGGGAACCATCATGACAGTTTTGAACTCAGAAAAATAACGAGTAGAATTTTTGAGGAGATTGAACAGAATGGAATTTCAGTGAAAGGATTGTTTTTAAATGCTGATGCAGGATTTGATGTGAAAGATTTTCGAATACTGTGCAAAGAGAAAGAAATAATTCACAACATTGATTTCAATAAAAGAAGAAATAAGCATCAACAAAATGATGAATATATGATTGACAATGAGTTATAGAGAGAACGATTTTCCGTAGAGCAATTAAATGCTTGGGGCGATGGATTTAAAACACTAAGATTCAGATCTGAAACAAGATCATTCAATTGGATGGCTCTTCACTGTTTAGCTTTCGCAATCCTATTCATCAGGAAATTTGATGATTTAACATTTAGTTTTTTAAATCACTTCAATACTAAAAGGCTAATCCTTAAAATTGCGTTCTAAATTATAATTAACATTAAATAGAGATTTTCACTAGAAAAAACAATTTTGGAATCATGGACAAATCAGCAATTATTATAAAAAATATTCAGGAATCTATTCGACTTAAAAGCCTGATTGTATCTGATGGTTCAATGATTGAAACTATTAATTTGATTGCCAACCGGATAATTACGACTTTTAAATCAGATGGAAAGGTCTTGTTTTGTGGAAATGGTGGCAGCGCTGCTGATGCTCAACATTTAGCCGCTGAATTTTCAGGTAAGTATTATTTAAACCGACCTCCTTTAAATGCAGAAGCATTGAATATAAATATAGCTTCACTTACTGCGATATCTAATGATTATTCATATGATGAAATCTACTCAAGGTTAATCAGAGGTACAGGCAGACAAGGAGATATCCTTATTGGATTATCTACTTCGGGCCACTCTACAAACGTTATCAATGCACTCAAAACAGCAAAGTCACTGGGATGCATTACGATTGGTTTTACTGGTGCAGGAGGAGGAGCAATGAAAGCTTGGTGTGATCTTTTAATCGAAATTCCTTCCAAAGATACACCACGTATACAGGAATGTCATATGCTTATCGGTCACTCAATATGTGAAATCGTAGAGCGGGAATTATTTCAAAAGTAGAACATGAAAGCAATAGTCCTTGCTGGAGGCTTAAGTACATGACAAAGACCAGAAGCCAACGATGTACCCAAATATATGGCGCTCAATTAAGATAAGCCGTGCACGGAATATCTAGTGGATCGATTGATCTCACAAGATGCATGTCGTCTGATTTTTTCGGTAGACTATTAGTCTCAATTCATTAAACACGGACCATTCTACATCTTTCCTCTAATGCCTGCACGCACACTGTGGCTGCATAAAACTCAACGTTTTTTGATAATATGGATATGCATTCCCACTCCCTTCAAGCTCCCAATAAAATTTTGATCGTTTTGACGGATTATTACCAATTTCATTCATCGTCTCGGTGTCATACAAACGGCCATTGATAATGGTATAGATCACATTTTCCGAATCCTTAAGGTTTTGAGATGGATCTCCATCAATTACTATGACATCCGCCAATTTACCTTCTTTGATAGAACCGATTTCAGTTGTCATTCCAAGATATTCTGCACCATTAATGGTAGCGGCTCTCAAAGCCTGCATATTGCTCATGCCACCCTGACCCAGCATCCACAATTCCCAATGCACTCCCAATCCTTGAATTTGACCGTGTGCACCTAAGTTGATATTCACTCCAGCATCTTGCAGTTTCTTACAAGACTGAGAAGTAAGAATATGTCCATTTTGATATTCTTCCTCCGGAATCATCGTTCTATGCCTGGAGCGTGAATCAATTATAGCTCTTGGTGTAAATGCAAGCAATTTATCCTTTTCCCAAACATTTGTGTGCTGATACCAATAGTACTCTCCATTTACCCCTCCGTAATTGACAATTAAGGTGGGTGTATTGCTGGTATTGGTTTCAGCCCAAAAATCGATCACATCTTTATAAAGCGGTGCCACCGGAATATTATGCTCAACACTGGTATGTCCATCCGCAACCATTGACATGTTATGATAAAAGAATGACCCACCTTCAGGAACCACGCGAATTCCAAGTTGTCGAGCTGCTTCAATGACCTGTTGTCTTTGATTTCTCCTGGGCTGATTGTACGATTTTACACTAAATGCACCATAGGCCATAGTACGTCGAAGAGCAGATTTTGCATCTTCCAAATTGTTAATCACTGCCTTAAAATCACCATCTGCACCATACAAAATCGTTCCGGTACTAAATATTCTTGGCCCAACCATCTCGCCTGACTTCACCATTTCGGATTGTGCAAATGTAATTTCTGTATTTACGGATGGGTCATGTGTTGTCGTGACCCCGTAGGCAAGATTCGTATAATACTGCCAGTGTTTCTGTGGACTGATTCCACCTCTAAAAGCTCCCAAATGAGCGTGTACGTCAATCAGTCCCGGCATTACCGTCTTTCCGCTAACATCAATAACTCTGGTAGAACCATCTAACTCAACACCATCACTCAAGCCCACATATGTAATTTTATTGCCTTCTATCATTACGGTTCCTTTTTCGATGATTAGATCGCCTTCCATAGTTATAATCTTTCCACCTACTAATGCCATCTTTCCCATAGGCTTATCCATTTTTACCGTAAGATCAATTTTCAATCCAACGGAATCAATTGGAGGAATGCTATCCACTGCTCCCTCTAAAAACAAAAATCTATCCGTCAACTCTTCTGAAAAATACTCGTTGCCCAGCGTCCAGTGCAATTTTTTACTATCGCCCGACCAATGCAAATTAATCCCTGCATCCTTTGCTACCTGAGCGACAGGTACCGCTTTGGTCTTGGCAGACAGACCAAATGGTTGACCAATCTTTGGCATAGGAGCTATATAGACTTTATACAATTCAGAAAAAGCGATCCATTTATTATCCGGACTTGGGGTAAATTGAGTAGTATACTTGGTATTGAAAATCACTTCGGTTGTTTTTTTCTCCAAATCAAAAACTTCAAATGATTTTTTGATATTTCCAAAAACGTATCCTCCCTTTGTAAAGAATACTTTTTTGCCATCGGCACTATACATCGGATATTCTCCTTGAGGAGTAAGTAAGGTCGACTCCCCTCCATTAATAGCCACCTCATAAATGCCCGGTTCCTTCGTATAGGAATACCCCATATGACCATTCCCCCCCTCTTTTCGGTATACAATTCTTTGACCGTCTTTCGAAAATGAAGGTGTTCGATATATGCCTTTTTCTACGACAACATTAGTAGGATTGCCTCCATTTAGATTCAGTTTCTTAATCCTGCCAAGTTGTTCATCTTCCCAGGTAACATAGACAATCCATTTACCGTCGGGAGAAAAAGAAGGTTCGAATTCCAATTCTTCAGCATCTGTCACCCTACTTGGTTTTCCACTTGGCAATCTCATTTTGTAAAGGTGGCCTAAAGCATTAAACACCAATGTATTTCCATCTGGTGAAGTCTTGGCATTTCGGATCACTTTTACTTCAAACTCATCCGCATCAACAGGGTTATCAAATTCCACAGTCTCCATTAATTTATGCTCTACAGACACTTCGAAAGGTACATTGGTTGCTTTTTTAGTAGCAACGCCTACTTTATGAATTTTCCCTTTACCCCAAATATAGATTGACGCATCATCGGGAGCCCAATCAAAACCCGTGTAGCTGCCAAAAACTGTCCACGCCTCCTGCTGATCTTTGCTCAGGCCGTCAAAAATTGGGAAATCTCTTCCGGTACTCAGTTCATGAATAAACAAAACCGATTTCGTTCGAACACGTCGCACATAGGCAAGCATTTTACCATCATTGGATAGTTGTGGTCTACAGGCTCCTCCCGGACCACCAGTGATTTGCTTGATTTTACCAGTTTCACGATCATACCGTTGAATGACAAAAATCTGATCGTTGGGATCTTTATTGTACTGAAAATATCCACCTGGATACATGTCTTCGCTGTAATAGACATATCGACCGTCTTTGGATACAGTCGGTTCGTTTACGTCCTGTTGCTCATTTTTCTTTTTCGTCAATTGAATTCCTGCTCCACCTGAAATATGATACATCCACATTTCGCCAGCTCCCAATGACCGTGTGCTTGTAAAATGCTTTCTCGCTACGATGTATTCCGAATCAATCCATTCTGCATTATTCAATAAGCGAAATTCTTCTTTGGTGATCTGAGTCGCTTCACTGCCATCTGGATTCATTGTCCATATATTATCACCTCCACCGGCATCGCTGGTAAACAACAACTTTTTACCATTGGGGCTCCATCTAGGTTGTACTTCCCAAGCCAAGCCCGTGCGGATTGCTGTCGCTTTCCCTCCTGCTATCGGCATCGTAAAAATATCGCCCAACATATCAAATGCGATGGTTTCTCCATCTGGTGAAACATCAAGATTCATCCAAGTGCCTTCATCTGTATTTATGGTTATAGTTTTGAACTCCCCCGGTGGATTATTTACATCCCATTTTGTCTTCTCCTGAGCTAATGTGGCCGTAATAATAATACAATTGAAAAGTAATAGGCATAGAATCTTGAAAGGATGCATTGTCTTATATTTTTGGTTAATGCGCCAAATATAGATAAAGCGTTTGAATTAAAACTTCAGCAGGTCATTCAAGTATTGAATGCACTCTTTCAATTCTATTTCTGCGTTCTCAATACGAAAATATTTCGGCATACGTTGGGATTCGCTCCCTCCAGAAAAGCGTAAAATCACAAATGCAAGAAAAAATATTTTTGAACATCTCTCAATTTTTAAATTTGTTCATTTTATTGTACTCACGTATTTTCATTTTGTAGGTTTGCCACCATTTATTACCTTAAGTTTGAATTCGTTGTACAATCAATATGTCAACCAAAAAACTGAGCCCCAAAGAGTACATTGACGGCATTAGGAAAGGAAATCCCGAAATTATCAAGGGTATATATGAAAAATATCACCCCGCTATTGTACACTTGGTAGAAACCAAGCACGGTACAAAAGATGATGCCAATGATGTATTTAAAGAAGGCTTGGTATTGATTTATCAAAAATCTCAGAAGCCCGAATTTCAATTATCCAATACATTCCTGACCTATTTCTACGCTGTTTGTAAAAACATTTGGTCCAATAAACTGAGAAAAAAAACGAATCAGGAGATAACACTTGATCAGAAAACACTATTAATAGTAAAGGATGACAGTCCGAGGGATTTGGATAAAAACGAAAAGTACTTTCTCTATCGAAGAATGTTTTTACAGCTGGGAAGTGATTGTCAAAAAGTATTGGAAATGTTTTTGAGAAAATCCAGCATGTCAGAAATAATGGATGAAATGGGCTACGGAAGCATCAGTTATACCAAAAAAAGGAAATTCCTGTGTAAAAAAAAACTGGTTCAACTCATCCAAAGCCATCCCAGCTTCAAAGAATTAACAACCCCCTAAAACCGGTTATAAGATATGAACAACTATTCTAGAACGTATATATAAAGATGCACGATCAAAAAATATATGAAAAAATTGAAGCGTATTTAAATGGCAATCTTTCGGCATCAGAGTTGAATGATTTTGAAGAACAATTGCGTACAGATGAAGAATTGGCTGAACAGGTGGTTTTATTTAAGGATATTCATTTCGTTATTGAAGATGAAGACACCCTGAAATTTCAACACATTGTAGAAAACTCAGAAAAAGATTATTTCGAAAGCTCCAATGCAAACACCCATTCTAATCTCGATTCCAATAAAATCCGTCGAAACTTAAAATGGTTTATTGTCATGGCGGTTATCGTATTTTTATCGGTTCTCATCTGGAATCGAATACAACATCCTGCTCCTTCAAATCAAGAACTCTTTGCTCTCTACTTTGAACCTTTTGTCATTAACGATGATTTGAGAGGTCCAACAAAAGATGAAAATCAATTCATCAAAGCAATAGATCTATATCAAGAGGGTAGGTTTGATCAAGCATCTGCTATGTTCAATACGTTGACCGAACAAGATCATTCGAATATGATTTATGCATTTTATCTGGCAAATTCAACTCTCAATCAAACACCCCGTGATTTTGATCTCGCAAAAAAACAATATGAAAAAATAATCACTGAAGGTAAAAGTATCTATGTTTCTGATTCGAAATGGTATCTTTCATTGATTGCCTTGGTACAGGGCAATAAAAATTTGGCTCGATCTATTTTACTTGAACTTCAGAAACAAGGACACCATAAAAATGGAAAAGTTCAAAATCTACTCGATCAGTTAAAAGAATAGGTTGTGAGTCCTGAGTTCTACTCTGCCACCAGTCGCTTTCTTATAAAGTACATTCCCACTAGCGCTACCAAAATTAAGATTCCAGAAAAGAAATAGACAGGGAACCGCGCTTCTTCTATAAGATGCCCTCCCTCTCCAATAAGCACAAACCCTGCCCAGTAGTAGGGATGACACCTGGATCTCTCTGCCGTTTTTAAATAAGTCAGTTTTGAGTTTCGCAAGGAACTTGCCTTATTTTGATCTTTGCTCAGATTTTTGTAAAAATATGGCATTATATCAGCCGTACTCTTATCGTTAACGCGCCACAAACTCATAACAATACTGGGAACACCGGCATACATAAAGGTTCTTGCCAAACTAAACACTCCCTCTCCTTTTTCATAAGTACCCAAGCCTGTTTGACAAGCACTCAACACAGCCAACTGGGAATTCAGGTCCATGCCAGCAATTTCATATTGATACAAAATATGCTCATTACTTGAATTTATTGGAGAGAATTTCAAATGATTGAGATTCGCATTTTCTATATCAACAACTCCATGCATCGCTAAATGCAAAACTCCAAATTTATCCGCCTCATTCATAAATCGTTCCTTAGTTGCGAACCTTCCCATATACGACTGCCCGTCAATATACTCTGACAATTGTTTGATTTCATCTAAAGTCCCTGTAAGGTTGTCTTTCTGATCCCTTAACATCTCCAGTGTACAGGCTAAACTCTGCTCCTTTTGCTGGTGATAAGATGGGGCAAACGCCAGACACTTACGATTTGAAGACAGCATAGCTTTCCTTTTTTGATTTTCCCTCAGAAGTAGAGATGTATATGCGTATTGAATTTTATAACGATAAATCAAAAATGGAAGAGAAGAAAAATCTCTGGTTGACTCTTCTATCGTTTTTTCTGTCAGGGCTTCGAACGGTAGGCCATTCAAGTTGCCATCCGGAATGAGTATTAGATGATCAATTTGTTCGGATACTTCGTCTAAGGATACCTTTAACAGCTTTTCAAAAAGTACATTGGCCTTTAGATTGTATTGCAGTATTGCGTCTTCAGCATTTCTTAAAAAATCCTCCACATCTAAAAGCTTCTCCATAAAATCATCGACCAATTTCTGGATATCATCTTTACCCCCCAAATTGAATATGGCTGCGTCATTTTTTGTAATCAAGAATGCATATACACTCTGGTCTCCTGAGAAAAACTCAATAAATGCTGTACCTGATGTCAACATTTCACTTCGTATCTTCAATAACGAGACGTGCTGATCGCTATATTTTAATTGATTGTACTTTGGATAGTCCTTTTCCAATCGCTCCTCCATCTGTGCCAATTTCAATCGATACTCTGAAAGATAACTCTGATACCTTTCTATTTTCAGGGTATCCTTTGTTGCCATTGCTCCGGATAACGCTTGATCATAGAATACAACGTCTTTATGTAAGGTTTTGAAATGCTGAATGATCGAATCAGAAAATCCTGCGGCGAATCTCCCTGCTTTGGATTTTAATTGCTCCAATAATAATGAACCTCTGCTCTTTTCCGAAAATAGAAGAGCTGTCTCGACATATTTTGAATCTTCTGTGATTTCAAAGAGTTCATATGCCACATTTATGGCTTCTTCATAAATGGATTTCCACTCAGCACCCCAATCTACCTGAATCGAATCCAGCACGAAATTCATTTTGAGACTATCCATCCATTCTATTGCTAATGAATATGTACTTAAAGCATTGTTCATCTCCAATCGATCCGTGGCAATTTTTGCCTGGGTTCTACCTTTGGCAAGGATGGTTTCCAAAAAATATAAGGGCTCAATTATTCCATTTATGGGAGGGTTGCTTAGCACATCTAAACTATCTCTGAAGGTCCGATGATTTAAAAGCAAGGACTTTTGAAAGTACGACAAGGCTTTGTCTGGTTCTTCATTCAAAACATATGCTTTTCCTATCAATCTGTTAATCAATGATCCACCTAATAAAATATCTTTTTCGGTCAATCCATTTTGCTCCAAGTCATCCAATGCATTTTTTAAATGAAAGAGGGCCATTTGAGAGTTTCCCTTTTCTATAAAGATGTTCCCTGTAATGGTCCAGGTATCATATGCTTTATATCCATCAGCTACTTCGGACGCCCTCTGGCATAACTCCAATGCCTTTTCGTACTGTCCCAAAGATCTGTAGCAAGAGCAGAGATAGTTCAGGGATTCGGTTAGACGTTTTGTAACCGATGGATTGGGATCGGATGAGTTATTCAGGATTCGTAAAGATTCTTCTCTACTTCTTTCAAAGTACTTTATAGCATTTTGATACTGCTTTTGCTTCAGGTACTGTCCTCCGATATTATTCAAAAGGAGCGGATCGCTTTGTGCATTTATGTCGTATTGGATTGCCTGGAGAAAGTTATCTTTTGCTCTTAGAAAATCACCTTTGGTCAAATAGGTTATTCCCAATGAATTGTATTGATTCGAAATAAAGCTAGAATCCAATTTTGATTTATGCTGATATTGAAGATTTAGATTTAATGCCTGGCTTAGATTTTCTATGGCTTTATCATAATCACCCTGCTGTTCAAAAAGTACGCCTCTTAAGTCAAATAGTGTGTTTTGAATGTCATCGAATTCGTCTTTAGGAATTTGTTTATTGTCTAAAAGTATCTCGACAGAATCCAGGTAGACTGCACTTGAATCCAGTGCATAGGTGTTCAGATGATTGACGGCCAATAAGACGTTTGTCCAAGCCAAATCTCCCCATTCCTGGTTTGATCGAAAAATAGGAAGACCTTGCCTCAAAAAGAAGTTGGCAGAATCAATCTTCTCCAACCACATCAAGGCTTCTGCTCTTTGTCTAAGTGCAGAAGCCTTTAAAACATGATTGTCAGATAAGTGCATATTGGACATTTCCAATGCTCGATTTGCATGTTCTATTTTCCGATCGGGAGAATCAAAATTATCCGACAGCTTTGACGCTTCCAATTCATAAATTATGGCATGGCTCCAGGAATTGTTATTTCGGTAAATTTGTATTGCTTTTCCGTAGAGTTGCTCCGCTTTTGAATAGTTTCCCTTTTCCGAATTTTCAGCAGCCTGTTTTATAAATTGAACGGCCTGTAGGGAATCTTTCTCCGGAAATGTAGATTGTCCCGGAATAGGAGATAAATAATACAATGCGCCTAGGCACAAAACAATTTTCTTTATCTGAACTCTCAACACATGTATTTACTTTTTTTGTGGTGCGAATAAATCACAATTATTTTCATAACAAAAATCAGATATATCTGATTTTACCGCTACATAAATTTGGGTTGGATCAGTGATATCAGAAAAAGGATTACCTTCTTTTTCGAAGACTGCATCTCCAGCATCAAAAGACCTATCATATTCATTTTCCTTAAGGTAAAAAGCATCAGTATTATCAATTATCAAAGTGGGATAGTAATCAAAATTGTCTTCATTTAACGCTTTATCCGCTGAAATTCTAATATGGGTAGTACACGTGGGTTCTATGGGACTAGGTCTTTGAACGGTAATTTTAACACGGGTAACTTTGGGTCTTTCAATATCGATAGGATTCATCTTAAATAAATTAAAAGGTTAATAAATAAATATTTCTCCCATTTATAGATCAAGGTTAAGAAAGGTTACCCTCTGGTTTGCCTCTTTTCAATATTCACTAAACTGAAGAATTTCGATCACCCCTTAATCCAAAGACACCTTTTTATCACTTTTCTCATTGATAATCAACAATTTAATAACATTTTTCAAAAAAGCAGAATTTTTAGGGTAACCATACATGATCTTAAGACACCAATGAGCGTCATGACAACATTTTAAAATTATTAAATAACTAAAAAATCTAAGCAAACATGAAAGGTTCAAATGATCTATCAACAGCAGAAGTAAACCAAACACACATCGATTCGATTAGCAAAAGTGCCGCTGAAAATCTTGAAAATGCCAAAAAATATAACCAGGATGTAACGCAAGGCAATCAGGATATTTATGTCTGGGCTGATGTCGAATTTCACGTCCATATTAATGCAGACCAAAGCATTTGTCACGGATGGATTCATTATCAAGACGGAAGAAGGTTATATTTCCATGGCGAGGGTTTGAGATGTATTGGAGCACCTGTCAATATGGAAACCAGACAACTTATCCCAACCCAAATTCTTCCATTTGAACAATTGAATAGAAATACTGCTGAATTTAAGTCAAAAGGAGCAGGTATTGGCTCCGGTGGTGAGTTATCACTAAGAAGTTTAAAAATGCCTGTAACTCCGCTGCCATTGCAACTATATGGCGTTGGCTTCATATCTTGGATGTGTGACGGAACTGGAAAATTCGTGGCTATATAAAATATACAGGACCACTCAAAAAATCATTTGCACAATAAGGCTGTCTCCAAAAAGGGATGGCCTCTTTTTTATAATAGCCTCACTTTTTTTTAATACCCTGCACTTACTCCACTTGAGCAGGATTGTAAATTACAAAACATATAGAAGGATTACCTCATTATTACGCTTACCAAAATCATCCATTTATCAACTATTTAATGAAACGAATGATTTTCGGTTTTGCAGAAAGAAATAGGACACTGTATATTTGAGTAATAATTACGCAAAATGCTCCATCAACAAAATATAAATATTGCGGTAGATGCTGTGGTCATCGCCTATAAAAATCGGGAATTATACATTTTACTCATCCAACAAAAATACGGAGTATTCAAAGACTTCTGGTCACTACCCGGAGGATTTGTCATCGAAGGAGAGACCCTTTCCGAAGCAGTTAAAAGAGAATTAAAGGAAGAAGCAGGAATTACAGTGAATTATATGGAACAACTATATACGTTTGGTGACAATGTGAATCGAGATCCACGCGGACAGGTAATTTCCGTAGCTTACTTTGCTTTGGTAAATCCTTCAAGATTTAACTTAAATGCCAGCACGGATGCCAAAGATGCCAGATGGTTTTCCATTAGGGAAATGCCTCAATTGGCCTATGATCATACCGGCATTATTAAGAAAGCTCTGGATAGACTAAAGACCAAACTATTGTATCAACCCATTGGATTCGATCTTCTGAATTCAGAATTTGCCTTCTCGGATTTAGAAAACCTATACAAGTCGATTTTGGGAAAAGATATTGATCGACGAAATTTCCGTAAGAAGATGATGAGTTTCAACATTTTATTAGAGACGGGTAAAATTCAAAAGATTGGCAGTGGCAGACCCGCTAAAATGTTCAAGTTTAATAAGCGCAAATACCAACAACTGGAGAAAAGAGGATTTCATTTTGAAATTAAATTTGCGTAAATAATACGCAATCTCTTGTAATTGTTATTTGCCCCATCTATATTTGTGTACAAAACACGCAAAATGTTATTAAATCTTGATTCGCGTTTTAATCCCCAATCTTTTCAAATCCTTGTTGATTTCGACACTTATGATGGTGGTGGCCCCTTTATTGGACTGGCACAAGAATTAAAAACAAAAATACTGGAAATCTTTACCTCGATGTTAGTACCCTTTATCTTTAGCAAATGCATGGCAAAGCTAAATCTGCATTGCGAACACATTTATTCAACGAATTCATTTTCAAGCATATCCAATACTGGATCCTTCATATCATTAAAATTAAGCGATGGAATTATCTGATAACGAACGTACAGAAGAAATTGCAGAAGAAATTCATAACATCTGGCTTCGCTGGGCCAAGAAATTACTGGAATCAGAACAAAACATTTCTGAAGAGCGAAAAAAACGGTGGCAAGAAGAATGCTTCAAACCTTATTCTGAATTAACAGAACAAATGAAAGACCGAGATCGAAAATATGCAACCCAAATTTTAAACCGGATAAATCTATTGAGCTAAAAATTATGAAATACTCAAGAGTTCAATTGACAAAAGCCTTCAATCAAGGCCAGGAAATGGACTTTCTATTTTTCTGGGGACATCAATCCAGTAAAGATGGTTCTGTTTCAAAAAGTTGTTTTAGCCAATGGTGGATGGCCTCATTCACCGAACATGAAATCCAATACAAGTCTGCCGAACATTATATGATGGCTATGAAAGCAGAACTTTTTGATGATATCGACATGAACGAAATGATATTAAATTCAGAAACTCCCGGAAAAGCGAAGGCATTGGGTCGAAAAGTTCGAAATTTCGACGCCGATGTATGGGATGCCAATAAATATGATATTGTAAAAACAGCGAACCGATTAAAATTTTCTCAAAATCCGGAATTACATGAATTTATAATTCAAACAGGAAACAAAATTCTCGTTGAAGCAAGTCCGGTAGATCAAATTTGGGGTATTGGGCTGGCAAAGGATAATACGGATGCGACCAACCCGAATCTTTGGCAAGGAGAAAATCTTCTCGGCTTCGCTTTGATGGAAGTAAGAGACGAATTAACAGAACGATAAATATCCAACAATGACTACGACTGAATTAAGACGAAAAAGCAAATTTTTGAGCTTGGTACTGCGTCATCAACCCGAAAAAATAGATCTGACCCTGGATGCAAACGGTTGGGCAAAAGTTGAACAATTGATCCACAAAGCATCAAAGCACAAGATAAATTTCACTATGGAATTACTTGAAAAAATTATTGAAACCAATGATAAAAAGCGATTCACCTTTAATGAGGATAAAACCAAAATTCGCGCAAATCAAGGCCATTCCATTGAAATCGATCTTGACCTTCAACTTCAAATGCCACCGGTGATTCTTTATCATGGCACAGCAGAAAGGAATGTTGATTCAATTAGAGCCAACGGAATCGATAAAAGAAAGAGGCAACATGTGCATTTAAGTCACGAATTAGAAACTGCTAGAAAGGTAGGTTCAAGGCATGGCAAACCTACTATTTTGCACATTGATGCAAAACAAATGTACAACGATGGTTGTCAATTCTATCTTTCAAAAAACGGTGTTTGGTTAACCGAATTCATACACCCAAAATACATTCTATAAAATGAGAAGAACGCTAGTTATTGGAGATATTCATGGCGGTTACAGAGCGCTTATTCAGGTCTTGGAACGCGCCAGGACAACAAGATCAGATCGCCTTATTTTTTTGGGAGATTTGGTAGATGGATGGAGCGAATCGTATAAAGTCATTGATCATTTAATTTCATTGAGTAAAGACCAGGTCTGCGTTTTCATCAAGGGAAATCACGATTTATATTGTGAATATTGGTTATCCACCATGCAATCCAATCCTCTTTGGGATCAACATGGCGGCAAGACTACGCAAGAAGGATACCTCAAAAGATCAAAGGAAGATCAGCAGCGGCATCTGGCATTCTTTCAAAAAATGAACTATTTTCATAAAGACAAAAGCAATCGACTCTTCATCCATGCCGGATTCACTTCCATGCATGGTCCTGAGAGAGAACATTCAGAGTCCAACTACATTTGGGATCGGACCCTTTTGGAAACGGCAATAGCTACGGGTAATGACATTGACCCAAACTCAATTCGATATCCTAAACGATTAAAACATTTCAAAGAAATATACATCGGGCATACACCTACTCAAAACTATGATCAGGAAACGCCGATACAAGCGGCTAATCTTTGGAATATTGATACCGGAGCAGCCTTCAAAGGAACGTTAACCGCACTGGATATTGACACCAAGGAATTTTGGCAGAGCGACCCTGTCTACACCCTTTATCCTGATGAAAAAGGTCGAAACACATCTTAAAAATCGAAAAGAATGAGTATACCACTACGCGTGTCCATGTGTTTGATATACAAGCCGAAGTCCTCATTTTTCTGGCTTACCAATTCTTTTGAACCTCTGCTATCCATGACCATTAGGTTACCGTGCAACTCTGCTACAATTGCCCGGCAATACCTCAAATTTCTGGATCGCTCGGCAAAGAGATCTCTGCTCAGCCTTAATTTGACCGGCAATGGCATGGTTTCTCAATGCGCTGCGTGGCTGGAATGGTGGCTGCGCTATTGAGCGGTACGGGACACCTTTGAAGTTTCACGGAAACCGATACGATCCCAGCTATCGACTTTTTGGGAACCAATTACAACGCAGATTCGGATCAGGAGATGATCGGTGGCTTGGTAGCAGCCACCGATCGCTCTGTGATGAGAAGGGAAACCAATTCTGGTGAAGAAAAGACTTTCAAATGACTTATTATCGAAGTATATGCCAAGGGAATTGTCTTCTTATTTTCCGACACATTGGATTTGTGGGAATTGCGGGAGGAGGTGGGAAGATCTAGTAATGAGACAAAATATGAATAACATCCCCGTTTAAAGCGCAAAGTTTAAGTCTTATGAATAGAGAGATATGTCTCGACGAATATTTAATTTATTCCGTATTGCAATTCAGAAATTTTTAATACTTAATTTTTATTGAATGCAATTAGTATGGATATGATCACAATTAACCATTGAAATGATTTAAAGCAGTATGTTG
>JBCCVV010000160.1:0-15527 GCA_039194925.1 Bacteroidota bacterium | reverse complement strand
GGTAAGGTTATTGTGCATTTTATTTATTCATATTAGGATCGAAAAACACTCAATCCTAAATATTTGATAATGAATTAGGTAGGACATTAAAGGGTCTTTTTAATTCATGTTTGCATATTATACTTTTACAACATACATCTATAAGACAAAAACAATATAAAGAACGCTGCTTCTTTTTAAAATTTATATCTAATTCCTGTTATCAAGCCGACAGTAGCAAACTTTTCATCTAACAAATAATCATTAACTGTAATTGGACTAAAGCTATATCTAATATTTGGTTCGATAACAAAATCGATCATATCGCTCCATACATAGTGCAACCCAAAGGAAGCATAAAAGGATGTTCCAACAGTGCTTTCATAGGCCTGCAATCTATTTTCTGCGCCTCGCGTAAAGCTGACGATTTCGCCATCAGGACCAAAAAATCTTCCTTCTGCCGTAAAGGTCATGTTCAATAAAAAACCTGCGTTAAAATTGTAGTAAAAAGGGCCGAATCCTGAGGTTTCCCAGGTGAATAAAATCGGGATGTCAACAAAGGTATACGAATTAGTGGAAGAGCCCATGCTTGACATTAACGTCGTATCCATTCCATCTGTTTCTACATAACTGAAATTGGTACGAACTTTACTGATGTTCAGTCCAGACTTGATTCCCATTCCGCTGGGAAAAGTAAATCCAAATCTTCCTCCAATAGAGTAAGAATATGTGGGAGACTCACTGTCAGATCTTCTCAGTCGAAGTTGATCTCCGGCTGTGCCATTAGAAGTAAGGGATTGAAATGCAAGGTCATGAGACCAATACAGATCGACTTGCATTCCAAGCCGATTGCTAACAAAAGAAGGGCATTCAGTGGCTAAAGGAATACCTAAAGAATGCCTTTCTGTGTCTTTTTTTTTATTCCCTTCTGAAAAGCAGGCAAAGGAATGTCTTCGAGTGGCTCAATAATTCTCAATAAAGCACCTGCATTTAAATCTTTAGCTTCAGAATTGATAATAACATCATAAATAGGTCCGTTGTTACCTGTTTCGTCCGTAATATTTGATTGCTTTATTACAGAACCGTCTTTGTTAACGTAGGATTTAGTTATGACCAAATCGGCAGGGACTCCCACAACATTAGTTATCCGTTCTACCGTATTACTAATGATGGGAGAAGATGTACTTTGGATTATTGGTTTTTGTTCGGTCTTATGAGAAGAGGCCTTTGTTGTCGTTTGCTTTTTGGCATGAAAGGCTTCCTGTTGATTCGATTCAGCCATTCCCATGGATTTGTTTCTTTTGATTTCGGCATTCACTTCTTCGAGTGCCGTTGCTAGTTCATTTTCTGGAGTTAAGTTATTCTGATCCTGATTTATAGTGAGATTGTTATCGACGACCTGTGAATTTTGGGTGTCATTGATTTCGTTTTGGTAGACCAGGGTGTTGGGTAGAATTTCTTGGTTGGAAGCGGTAATGATCTTGTACATTCCATAACTTCCTAAGAGTAGAGCGATTAAACCTGCGAACCAGAACCACAAAATAGCTCTACCCGATTCCTCCTCAGCGATGGGTGCAATTTTTTCCCACATACCTTCTGGAACTTCAACTTCGTGGTGGTATAGTTTTTCCTTAAACAATTTGTCGATGTGCTTCATACAGCAATTTTTTGTAAATCCTCGATTTTTCGTTGCAACATTCTTCGGGCTTTGACTAATTGAGATCGCGAAGTACTTACTTCAATATCCAGTACTTCAGCAATTTCTTTATGCGAATAGCCTTCTATTGCATACAGGTTAAAAACAATTTTATATCCATCAGGTAATTCGTCGATAAGTGATAGCAGGTCGTCAACAGAAAGTTTCGAAAATACTTCCGGATCTATCCTGTTGTCTTTTTCTTGAAAATCTTCTAATCCAATACTTTCATTCTTGAATGATTTCTTTTTAATACTCTTCAAGGCAGTATTGATCATTATTCTGCGAACCCATCCTTCAAAGGATCCATCATATTTAAACTTGTCAAGATTGGAGAATACTCGAATAAAGCCTTCTTGAAACATGTCCTCCGCTTCCGCACTATGGCGGGCATACCGTTGACACACCGCTAACATTTTAGCAGAATACATTTCAAAAAGATCCCTCTGAGAAATTCGGTCTCCTTTTAAACTTCTTTCTATAAGGTCTCTCTCTGTCAAGCTATTAGGCTTTAGTGGTGACATCAAGATTTGCTTTACAATGATTAGACCTCAAAAACACATTTTTCGCTGCCTAGCCATTATTAATATTGCTAATATAAAGCAATCGTGCTTTCAAATTGACCGTGAATATACAAAAAGTATGTATAATTAAAGGATAATTCCCTGTGACAACAAATATTGGTAAAATACCGACATTTTTAGGAGAAACCGGATCACATTTAGAGCTTATCAAATCACTTCTTTAGCAATGAATTATTCGCTTTAAATTCTGCTCCTTATTCTTCTTCTGAAATTATAGCATCATCGATCATTTCATTTCCATCCCCATCATGATCTGTGAAACCCGCTGCCTTACTGATCTCTTTTGGTGGAACAGACGGAGTAGATGGTTCTTTGATCTCAATTTTGCCTTCAGAAAATGCACCATAGTCACCCTCTGCATATTTTGCCGCTTTATCAAAAAAATCATCCTTGTCGTCCAAGAGTGAATCACCTGCATCAAGTGTCTCATCGCTAAATTTTGGCGTTGGATTCGCAGCTTCTTCAGCAGCCATTTTTTCTGCTTTTTCAATGGTTTCGTCTAGTTTTTCTCCCAGATCAGCAGTCATTTCCTTCGCTTTTTCAACAAGGCTGTCTTTTGCTTCCAATATTTTTTCACCTACAGACTCGGAAACTGATGCAGCTCCTTCTACAGCTTCGCTGCCTTTATCAAGAACCTTTTCTCCAACACTTTCGGAGATGCTTTTCGCTTTTTCCATGAAACTCTCACCCGCATCAAGAACTTTATCCCCTACATTTTCAGAAATGGATGCCGCTTTTTTTACTACTTCAGTCTCTCCCAGATCATTGGCTATATCTTTCGCTTTTTCAAGTGCGCTTTCTCCTACCGATTTTACGGTACTGCCCACTTTTTCGGCTACATCACCAACTTTACCAAGTATCGAATCTTCAGGAGCATCATCAATCATGTTTTTGGCTTTCTCTGTCAAAGATGAAGCTGTAGAACTTACCTGGTCCCCAACTTTTGACGCAGATTCTTTAGCACTTTGCACTACTTCGCTACTAGATACGTCTTTTGTTATTTCCTTTGCTTTGTCCATTACATTAGACGCTGCAGAACTTACTTGTTCTCCAACTTTTGAAGCCACATCCTTAGCCGACTCAACAATATCGCTATCCGCTACATCTTCAACTAAATCTTTTGCTTTTTCAACGGCATCTTCGGCAACATCTTTTGCCTTTTCCATAAATTCACCTGCCGATTCCGCTACGGCATCTCTTAGTCCGGAGGTTTTGTCTATAATAGTTTCTCCCGCATCGCTAGCAAGATCTTTTCCTTTCTCTACCAGGTCGGATCCTTTTTCCTTAGCATAATCTACTGATTTGTCAACGGCTGATTTGGCAACTGACTCCGTAGCAAAAAATAGTTTTTTAATTGAACTAAAAAATCCCATACGCTTATTGTTTTTTTAATTTAGCCTTAAATTTAACTTTTACCATTCAATTTATCCTAAAATCCATGGAAGGAAAAACCACTGCATCAAAAATAAAGGAAACCATTGCCAAAATAGGCGAATTGCAGGCAGTGAAAAGACATTATGACTCTACCATGGAAGAGTATGACAATATCCTTGATAAAAAAGATAAGATCGAGGATAAAATGATCAAAGAACTAGAGGATATCAATAAGTTGGAAAAGTTGGGTGTGAAATCAATATTTTACAATGTTCTGGGAAGTAAAGAGGAACAACTGGAAAAGGAGCGTCAGGAATATCTACAAGCCACATTGAAGCATAAAGAGGTACTCAATGCCATAGAGGTGGTGAAATATGAGAAAGAGCTGCTCGAAAAGAAATTGGTCGTTATCGATGACTTGGAAGTTGAGCTTGAAAAATTAAAAGCTATACGGGAAGCCGAGATTATGGCTTCTCCCGGTGCATTGAGAAATGAATTGAAATTGATTGACAAAAAAATGGATGAGCTTCAACAGTACAACGTCGAATTGGGAGAAGCTAAATTGGCAGGAAATCGCACCTTGGAATCATTGGATATTGTTTACAAAAATATGAAAAAGGCCAAAGACTGGGGCAATTGGGATATGGTGCAGAATGATGGAAGACGCCATACAAAGTCAATGAAACACAATGCAATTGATCGGGCCATGCATGAAGTGTCGCGATCAAAATTATTATTAAGAACCTTTAACAAGGAATTGAGGGATGTGGGCTACTCCAATCAAAGGCTCGCATTGCAGGTGAGCAATATTGATCGATTTCCCGGGATGATCTTCGATAATCTGATCTCAGATTGGATTATTCAGAATAAAATAAAAAGTGTATTATCCACCGTAGGAAATCTAATGGATGATGTACAATTGACGGTGCAGTCCATTCTTAAGGATAGCCGGGATGCAGATGAGGAATATACCGAGTTAGATGAAAAACGACATCGATTGTTGGAGGAAAACTAGAAGTTAAATGAAAGAAAACGCTGAGAAATACAGCACGATACATTATCGAAACTATTTGGGCCTTGATAAGATATTGAACGCGCAAGAGTTGAGAAGTGAGCAATTGGAAGAAAAGCCTGCCCATGAGGAAATGCTTTTTATCATTGTCCATCAAGTTTATGAATTATGGTTCAAACAAATCATTCATGAATTGGAATCTGTTTTGGATCTTTTTGATAAGGATAATGTGGACGAAAAGAATATTGGAACTTCCATTCACAGGCTGGAGCGGGTAATCGAGATACAAAAATTACTTGTCGCTCAAATTCGAGTTATGGAAACGATGACACCGCTGGATTTTCTGGATTTTCGCAATTATTTGTTTCCTGCTTCCGGGTTTCAAAGTTTGCAATTTAGAATGGTGGAAAATCTTCTCGGTTTGCCAGAGGAAAGTAGATTGACTTATAATGGTTGTCCATATTCTTCAGTTTTTTCTGAATCCAACCAACAAAAGTTAAAAGAAATTGCGGAGAGTAGTTCTTTGTTTGAAGCGGTACATAATTGGCTGGAACGTACGCCCTTTCTTCAGATCGGCGAATTTAGTTTTCTGGAGCAGTACAAGGTGGCAGTTTCAAAAATGATCGAAAAAGAAGAAATAGCCATAAAGAACTCTCCCTACCTCAGTACGCAAGAAATGGAAATGAGACTTCAAATGCTGGGCAATACAGATACCTATTTCCAATCCGTGTTGGATGAGCAAAAACATCAGGAAATGGTCGATAAGGGTACTTTAAGAATGAGTTACAAGGCTACACTTGCTGCTTTATTGATCAATCTTTATCGGGATGAACCTTTGCTGCACCTTCCTTTTAAAATGTTGACTTGCCTCATTGAAATTGATGATGCACTGACCACCTGGAGGTACAGGCATGCCCAAATGGTACAGCGGATGTTGGGTAATAAAATAGGAACTGGCGGATCTTCCGGTTATGCTTACTTGAATGAAACGGCAGTAAAACATCCTATATTTAAAGACCTGCACAATATATCCACACTTTTGATCCCAAGATCTGAATTGCCAGATTTGCCGGATGATATCAAGCGTGCACTTGGATTTTATTATTCAAGTATTCAAAATAACTAACATGACAAAAATCCTGAATTATATTGACGGAGAATTAATAGAAGCACAAAGTGGAAATTGGTTGCCGGTCATCAATCCTGCATACGGAAAAGAATATGCTCAACTGTCAGACTCAGGTGAAGAGGATGTGAACCGGGCAATAGCTGCTGCGAAAAAAGCTTTTCCCACTTGGTCGGCTCTAAGTATTAATGAGCGCAGCGCATATCTGGTGAAAATAGCAGACGCTATCGAAGTAAAGTTGGAAGAATTGGCGATGGCTGAATCGGTGGATAATGGAAAGCCGCTAAAACTTGCCAAAAGAGTAGATATACCAAGGGCTTCGTCAAATTTTCGATTTTTTGCGCATGCGATTACGCAATTTGCTTCGGAATCACATGATATGGGCACCGCTATAAATTATACATTGAGACAACCGCTTGGGGTAGTAGCGTGCATTTCTCCGTGGAATCTACCTCTCTATTTGTTCAGTTGGAAAATCGCGCCTGCCCTGGCTGCTGGAAATACTGTAGTAGCCAAACCTTCAGAGGTGACGCCGATGACTGCATTTTTACTCTCAAAGATTTGTATTGAAGTAGGAATGCCACCGGGTGTATTGAATATTGTACATGGAACCGGAGAAAATACCGGAAAACATATGACTGCACATCCTATGGTAAAAGGCATCTCATTTACAGGCAGTACCCGTGTTGGAGCCGAAATAGCCAAAGTAGCGGTACCCGCGTTCAAAAAAGTATCTCTGGAAATGGGGGGTAAAAATCCAAATCTGATTTTTGCGGATTGTGATTATGAGAAAATGTTGGTCACAACAATCCATTCTTCTTTTGCGAACCAAGGGCAAATTTGTCTTTGTGGGTCAAGAATTTATGTTGAAAATACTATCTACGAAAAATTTAAAAGCGATTTTATCGAAAGGACCAAGGCGCTCACAATTGGGAATCCACTGGATGAGAAAACCAAGGTAGGAGCAATTGTCTCCAAACCACACTATGAGAAAATACTTTCTTACATCGAATTGGCTAAAGAAGAGGGAGGAACAATTCTTTGCGGCGGTAATGCATTACACCCGGAAGGTTTTAAAGATGGATATTACATCGAACCTACGATCATTGAAGGACTTGAAAACGATTGTCGAACAAATCAAGAAGAAATATTTGGTCCAGTAGTCACCATTATGCCTTTTGAAAATGATGAAGAATCATTGGAGTTAGCCAATGGTACACCTTATGGATTGTCTTCTACGGTATGGACTTCAAATCTAACCCGGGCGCATAGAATGGCAAGGGATTTAGAGGCAGGAATCGTATGGATCAATACTTGGTTGCACAGAGATCTTCGAACTCCATTTGGCGGGGTAAAACAGTCAGGAGTGGGACGTGAAGGAGGATTTGAAGCGCTGCGATTTTTTACGGAACCAAAAAACGTTTGCATACAATTTTAGATGACGGAATACAAGAGAATAAACGGGCACGGTCATTTGCTTCCTGATCCGGAAGACATTCCAAGATTCATGAAGGATCAAAAGCTTTTTTGGGTGGATGAAGATCGTTCTTTTATGCGACAGGGTGACTGGAAAAGACCGATCACGGATCCAAGTTTTTTTCTTAGTGAAAAAATAGAATGGATGGATCGCAATTGTCTTGATCATGAAGTTCTTGTCACATTATCCCAATTATACTGTAATGGATTAAAGCGAGATGTGGCCTATGATGTTATACGATTTCAAAACGATTTTCACGGTAAGATTCAGGAAGAATATGGAGATCGGTTCACCTGTGGATTTGTTGTGCAGCCCGCATTTATGGATGATGCGTTAAAAGAGATGGATCGTGCGGTTTCTGAGCTGGATTTAAAATTGTTGTGTTTACCTACGCATTATCAAAATACCAATGGAGAGTGGGTTAGTACTGCGGATGAAACAACATACCCCATCTTTGAATTGGCCAATGATCTCAAACTTGCTGTTCAGATTCATCCCTATGATGCTCCCAAAATGGTGAATCTAAAAGACCAGTTTTGGCGATTTCATTTGATTTGGATGTGTGCTCAGACTGCGGATCAATATCACATGTTTACGTTATTGGATTTTCCTAGTAAATATCCAAATGTGCGCACGTGTTATGCTCATGGGAATCAGTTTGGACAGGTAAATGTGGGAAGGAGAATGCAAGGATTCAATGGGAGGCCTGATCTTTTTCAAGGGGCGGAGAGTCCGCAAAAATCAGTTGGGATGAAGAATGTATATTTTGATACCCTTGTCCATGATGTATACTCTTTGGAACTACTCATAAAAAGACAAGGTTTGAGTCAAATTGTAGTGGCATTAGATGATCCTTATCCGTTGGGAGAGATGGAGTCTATTGCTGATTGCTACCCCGGGAAGGTTTTAAATGATGCATTAGAGAGAGGTGTAATCAATGCGGAGGAAAAAGCAATGATGTGGTCTTCGAATGTGGAAAATTGGCTTGGAAAACAAATCACCTGATCAAACACAGACAAAATAAATAGAGATTTAATTAGCATATCAAAAGACTACATGGATTTTCAAAATACACTGACGTTTGCACAAAAAATGGATCGTGAAGACGATTTAAGGCATTTTCGTAGTAAGTTTCATTTACCAATTCAGAAAAACGGTGATCCCTACATTTATTTATGTGGAAATTCTTTGGGGTTACAACCCATTACAACAAAACAATCCGTTGAACAAGAATTAGAAGATTGGAAAAATCTTGGAGTGGAAGGTCACTTTCATGCACAAAATCCATGGATGCCTTACCATGAGTTTTTGACCAATGCCATGGCCAAGGTGGTTGGGGCCAAACCGATTGAAGTGGTGGTCATGAATACGTTGACTGTCAATTTACACTTGATGATGGTTTCATTTTATCGTCCAAAAGGGAATCGCACCAAAATTATGATCGAGTACGATGCCTTTCCATCCGACAAATACGCCGTGGAGTCACAATTGAAATTTCATGGTTTGGATCCAACGGAGCACTTAATTCAATTGAGGGCCAGGGAAGGAGAGTCGCTTCTTCGAGAAGAGGATATCGAACAAGCCATTTTAGATCATGGAGAGGAGATTGCTTTGATTATGATGGGAAATACTAATTACTACACGGGGCAGTTTTTTGATATGAAACGAATAACCGAACTGGGTCATTCGAAAGGATGTGTTGTAGGGTTTGATTGTGCACATGGGGCAGGAAATGTTGAACTGAATCTTCATGAAGCCGAACCTGATTTTGCGGTATGGTGTTCGTATAAGTATTTGAATAGTGGTCCGGGGAGTTTGGGAGGCTGTTTTGTTCACGAACGTCACGCCAATACTATGGATTTACCAAAATTTACCGGATGGTGGGGGCATAATAAGCAAACTCGTTTTAAGATGCGCGACGGATTTGAGCCAATATCCGGGGTAGAGAGTTGGCAATTGAGTAATCCACCCATTCTTTCGATGGCAGCGATCAAAGCATCGTTGGAGATTTTTGAAGAAGCTGGAATATCCAATCTGCGTAAAAAAGCAATCGAACTTACCAGGTTTTGTGAATTTACAATCGATAGCATCAACAATGATCGAATTCAAATCATAACTCCACGAAATCCTAATAAAAGAGGAAGTCAGCTGTCTATCCAGGTGAAAAATGCGGATAAGGTACTTTTTGAAAAAATTACAGATGCCGGGGTGATTGCAGACTGGAGAGAACCCGATGTGATTCGAATATCTCCGGTAGCACTTTATAATTCTTTTGAAGATGTCTATCTATTTTCTCAAATTTTAAAAGCTCAATTAACGTAATGTCATCAGATCAAAAAATAATCATCGTAGGAGCTGGTCTTTGTGGTTCTTTGTTGGCCATTAGGTTAGGACAGCGCGGCTATCACGTTGAATTGCACGAAAAGCGAGGAGATATGCGCAAGGAGAAGATGAGTGCCGGCAGGTCGATCAATTTGGCGTTATCAGCCAGAGGCTTATTGGCATTGGATAGGGTAGGATTGAAAGATGAAGTACTCAAACAATGCATTCCAATGTATGGTCGGATGATTCATCCCATCGAAGGAGAGCCCTTCCTTTCTCCTTATAGTGGCAGAGAAGGCGAATACATTAATTCGGTTTCGAGAGGCGGATTGAATTGTCTTTTGCTGGATGAAGTTGAAAAATTAGACAATGTTACGGTACATTTTAATAGTGAATGTGTCCAAGTAGATTTGGAATCAGCTCATGCTTCGTTTTTGAGTCTGGAATCGAATGAAGTGGCTGTTGCAAAAGGAGAGGTTATTATTGGAACGGATGGTGCGGGTTCGGCCGTGCGTAAAGCAATGATGGGAAGAACAACTCAATTGCTTTTTAATTATTCGCAAAACTTTCTCCGTTCTGGTTATAAGGAATTGAGCATTCTACCGAAAGATGGAGGAGGATATAAGATCGTAAAACATGCCTTGCACATTTGGCCCAGAGGTAAATTTATGATTATCGCACTACCGAATATGGATGGGAGTTTCACAGTTACAATGTTTCACCCCTATACGGGACATGCCGGATTTTTAACGCTGGATGATGAGAAGAATCTTACTGCATTTTTTGAAGAATACTATCCCGACCTAATACCCTATATTCCACATTATATAGAGGAGTATAATTCCAATGCCGTGGGCACATTGGGAACAATAAAATGTTTTCCATGGCAGGCATTTGGCAAAGCCCTTGTGATGGGAGACGCTGCTCATGCCATAGTTCCGTTTTATGGTCAGGGTATGAATGCTTCTTTTGAAGATGTCAGAGTATTTGATGATATTTTAGAAGATGCAGGGGATGAAGATTGGACAATGTTATTTGAGAAATTTCAACAGGCAAGAGCGGAGAATACCAATGCAATTGCAGATCTGGCCATTGATAATTTTATTGAAATGCAGGACAAGGTGAATGATCAGGCATTTATAAAAAAGAGAAAATTGGAAATGGAGTTAGAACAAAATTACCCTGAATACTATTCTAAATATTCGTTGGTAACATTCAAACCTGATATGCCTTACAGATTTGCCATGGATCTGGGACGTGCTCAAGACAGGATTTTATTGGATAAGTGCAGTAGAGTTGAAAATATTGCTGAGCTGGATCGGGATAAAATAATCAAAGAGATAAAAGAGCTTCATGAAAGGATGCTTGACAACAAATAAGAAGTACAGAGGATATAGTCGAGAGAATTAAAAACAGAATAATGCAGTATAACAAACTTTCAAATACCGATATAGAAGTTAGTCAGATATGCCTGGGAACAATGACTTTTGGTGAACAAAATTCAGAAAGTGAAGGACATGCCCAAATGGATATGGCTATCGATATGGGGGTCAACTTTTTTGATACCGCGGAATTGTATGCCGTGCCTTCCACCAAAGAGAATAATGGTAAAACGGAAGATATTATTGGAACATGGTTTACCAAATCAGGAAAAAGAGATAAGGTTGTATTGGCTACCAAAGTGACCGGACCAAGTCCCAATTTGGAAAAATATATTGCTAAAAATTTAGGATTTTCGCGACCGAGAGTTCTTGAAGCAGTCGATAGAAGTCTAAGACGATTGCAAACCGATTACATTGATTTATATCAGCTGCATTGGCCGGAACGAGGTACAAATATGTTTGGTCAAAGAGGGTATAGAGGCGGTGCAAATGATGGATGGGAAGATAACATAGCTGAAGTGGTTGACACGCTGAATGATCTTGTCAAAGAAGGAAAGATTCGGACGTATGGACTGAGCAACGAAACTCCTTGGGGAGTAATGCGATATCTTGGTGAGGCGGACAAAGCAGGTTATGATCGATTGGTTAGTATTCAAAATCCCTACGGACTATTGAACAGACTATATGAAGTCGGACTTTCCGAAATGGGCCTAAGAGAAAATATTGGCCTGTTGGCCTACTCACCGATGGGTTTTGGCCTCCTCTCCGGAAAGTATCACACCGGTGATGATAAGAGTACAGATCGTAGAAATAAATACAGCCAGATGAGCAGGTACGATAGCGCTCAATGCTATGATGCAACCTCCTTGTATTTGGAAATTGCCAGACAAAACGATGTAAGTCTGGCGCAAATGTCCCTGGCTTTTGTAAATAGCAGACCTTTTGTGACCAGTACAATTATTGGAGCGACCAATTTGAAACAATTGGAAGAAAATATTACCTCAGCGAATATTCAACTTTCTAATGAAGTCCTCACCGAAATAGAAAAGGTACATGAGTTGATTCCGAATCCAGCACCGTAGAATTTTTAATATTTTACACGCATTGAGAGGAATAGAGGATTTTAAACTATTGCATTGGCTGCATTCTGCTTTGAAACCATTCATCTCTAACTGCTAGTATGATTCTCAGTTATTAAGGTGAGAACAATCCACTGAATAAGTAAGTCTTCATTTGAGTTCACGTCCTTGCGATTTTATAAATTCGAGGCGCTTTTTACGATTAAAAGTTTACATCGTGTACAGGTTTATCTCTGGTGTGTTAAAGTGAATTTAAACCATAGTATCCTGCGATTTTAAATTACTGCATTGAAAAATATGATCGAGTATTAAATTATCCATCCCTAATCGTAAAGCATTTGATTTAAAGGAAATACTGTTTAGGCTGATATCGCTTCGATTGATCTGGATAACCACTATTCCCTATTATTTTCGAAATGGAGTGTGTAATTAATTATTTAGTAATAAGATTGACAGGATTTTAGCTAGAATCCAAAAAAAAACATGGTATTCGTGCCAATTCTGCATCAAAATGTGAATTGGTCAGATTTCTGCCAAAACTTTAAGTAATATAATTTGATGGTTCTTAGGATTTTGTAATTTTTGCTTGGCAGTTTGGCGGTATATTATTGGATATGGCATGAAATTGGGTTGTTAAGATCATTATAAGCAAACTGCTCCTCAATACACCCTTCAATACCCTTTGGACCTGAATTATTTTAATTAGAAATAGAATTAAATGCGTTTTAATTATCGTCATTTTCTTAACACCCTTATCGCACTTCTATTTTTCAATATTATCACCTTCGGACAAAACATCCAAAGTGTGGATTATTTATTGAAATATGATGCGAACACATGTTGGTATGACTTCTATATAATTATACTCGACGGGTTTGCCGAAGGTGCTGGTCAGAGGACTCAATTTAATTCACAGATATCCATTGTAAAGCCAACAGGAACAACAATCGCTTTTGCGAATAAGTACATGCCTCTTCAAAATAATCAAACCTATAATGGTACAGTACCGTTGGATTGGGTTTTTGGCCCTACCGTGTCAGACCCGGGAGCTTCACCTGGAAATGATTTTGTGTCCATTACACCTTCATTGGTGCCAACGTCTCAGTACAATAATATTTATGCCGGAGATACCATAAAACTTTTTAGTCTCAATATCACAGGCGACGCCAAATGTGGTCAGGGAATTAGACTTTTTGAAAATGGAGCAGATCCCACATCAAATGATGAAGGTATGAATGGTGCAGATTATTCAAATGGATTTACCGTAGGGGGATTTACCCAATTGTATAATGGAAATGCACCAACAGAAGGACCAGAACCCCCATCCATTTTGGAGTTGACAGATAATTCGGATAGTAATATTGACATCAATTTAGAAACCTCGGGCCCCGCTTGTCAAGGTCCTGTTGAATATTTATGGTCAGGACCCGCAGGATTTACCTCAACATCAGAAGATGTTTTGATAAACCCAGCAACCTCGGCTAATTATGGAGAATATGAGGTAGTCATAAAAGATAAATTGGGATGTTCGGATACGACATCTATCCTAGTTGAGGAAGGGGATGCGATGGTCAATGAACTCACAGCAGGTAACCTCATTCTGAATGCTACTTTTGAGCACACTAGCGCCCATCTTAACATTTCGGGAGATGATAATCACAATAGTACATTTGTATTGGAGTATAGATTGGTGGGGACAACAGCTTTTTTGCCCGCTGCTCAAAGTATGCGTGCATTTCCACAAATGATTGTAGATGGAACTCAATTGAATGAAAATTTTCATGCTGCGACGGCCATGTTTTTACAACCAAACTCCAGTTACGATTTGAGGATTACAATTGATGATCCGGAAGGAGGTGGAATTGTAATCGATACCTCTTTAACGACAAAAGCTATTCCCGTCAAATCAAATTCGGGAAATACTTTATTTGTGGTGCCTGGTAATGGCGGTGGAACAGGATCCTCAGCAGACCCATTTCTAGGCATTCAGGATGCGGTAGATGCAGCACAACCAGGTGATGTTATTGAAGTCGCGGATGGTGTCTATGGAATAGTTACAATTACGAATGCTGGAACTGAAGGTGCTCCTATTGTGCTTCGTTCAACCAATTTGCATGGTGCTGTGATTGATGGAGGCAATACGTCTTCAGGCATTGTGACTGTAGGGAGCTTTTCAGATTCCATTCAACACATCATAATTGATGGATTTGAAATTAAAAATGGAAGCTGGGGAATAGATGCTCAGAATACACAATTCCTTACCATTAAAAACAACAAGATCAATGCTGTGGATTTTGGTTTTTACAATAGGAGGGAGAATGGTTGGGAGCACGACCAATACATAACCAATAATGAAATAATAGGCAGGACAAATTGGCCACAAACCAATGGAGCTATTCCAGCAGAAAGAGGAATTGATATTCGAGGCAATAGAAACGTTGTAAGTTACAATACTGTCTCGGATTTTGGTGATGGGATATCAACGGACGGTCCTCCGTATAAAGTCTCCTATGCGTTGGATATTCATCACAATTTTATCAATAGAGTGGTGGATGATTTGATAGAAATAGACGGAGTTTTATCCAATGCCAGAGTATATCGAAATAGAGGATTTAATGGTAGAATGGGAGTAAGCCTGGCGCCAGTTTTTGGAGGTCCGGCGTATGTATTTAGAAACGAATTTCACAATCTGGAAACATCAACGTTTAAGATGAATCGTTCTCCTGCCGGATTATATATTGTCAACAATACATCAATAAAAGATGATCGCGGAATGACATCACCATCTGGATGGCAGAATACCGTATTTAAAAATAATGCTATCGTAAGTTCCCATTATTGTTTTGAAGAATTTGGACTTGTATTGGGAAGCGAGGACGAATGGAATTTTAATGCTTATAAATCATTGCGAGCAGGAATTTCCGGTCAGCCTTGGTTTAAGTGGGATAATATTCAATATGACAACGTTGCAATACTTAATGCGAGTGGTAAATTGGGGGTGAATTCCAGGGAGATAGAGTTATCTGATTTTGAAATGGCTTCTATTCCAAGTGCTTATACGACTGAAGTATTGCCTCAAAACATAGATGCGATACCTAGTTCAGGATCTGATTTGATCAATAATGGGATGGACTTGGATAATATCCAAATGCGGTTTGTAACGGACGGTAGTCCGGATATTGGAGCATATGAGTTTGGTGCGCCTGAACCTGATTTTGGTCATAATTTTGATTCGGTATGCGAACGAATTGATTTAAGCGCTCGTACATGGAATGGTTCCGTGAATAGAGCTTGGTTTTTACCACAGAATTGGACTCCATGTGGTGTGCCCTCGGAAGAAACCAATGTTGTAATTCCGGCAGGTTGCACCTTCTACCCCTATGTCAATAGCAATGTGGAGATTAAACATCTTTCCATTTTGTCAAATGGATTATTGGAAATACAGGGAGCATTGCCAATGGTTAGATTAGTAGGAGAATAATAAAAATAAAAACTG
>JBCCVV010000159.1:0-15568 GCA_039194925.1 Bacteroidota bacterium | reverse complement strand
CTGAATTCTAATCATTAGAGTATGTTTGAAAATTTAAATTGGTTAAAACCATGATCTATAATATATAGATTTGTGCTTTCTTAAATCTTTGAAAATCAGTGCGCAAAATTTTTAAACATACTCTTAATCGAACTCAGGTTAAGGATTGTACATTCGAGGTTATATTGTATGACTTTTATTGCAATAAATGATCTATGCTCAACCCTATTCTACCAAAGATCGTGAGGTCTTTTTTGAGTATACCTATCTCTTGAGACCTTGCGTTTACTCTATACAAATATGACTCTTCCCCTATTAAATGTAGATTTAAACAAAATTTTCTCATATTCATAGGTATCCATACCGATAAGTTAAGTATCTAACCAAGCTTCTAATTGTGCTCGACATTTCTCAGGACGGACGCTTCTATTAATTGCTTGTCTATAACTTTATTTTTTGTATTTAATCTGTGTGATTCTCGGAGTATAATGACATTCTGCATTTTTTCATAGACCCAGCTTACCAATTGAATATTTTTATAATTTATGAAATAACTTTAAATGAGGCCTGCTACTCCTAAAGTGGTCGGCTAATTCCCAATTTAATGTGCTAGGTATTTAGAACATCCAATCTATGATAGAAATAATCGAGCTCCCTTATTCCATAATTGACTCCGATGAATCTTTTGATATTACGGTTTAGGGCTTCGGCAGGAGCATTTGTTTTGCCTGTAATAAAGTAATTCACAATTTGATCTGATTTTCTTTTTACTGTTGTTGCTAGAGCGCTTAAGGCTGGTAATTTAAATTGTCTTATAGCATCTACCCAGTCCAGTAATTTAAGTCTTATCAGGTTTGGATCTTTACCGATGTTGTCTTTAGCGTACCAGGTTCTAAAATTCAATACTTGGATATATATGTCTTCAAATTGTGGGTATTTATCAAATAGACATTGTGCCCTTCTTTCTTGTTCTTCATTCCATTGATCTTCATATTTATACAAGAGGTATCTGGATCGATGAAGCAACTCTTTTACCGTTTCACCATTGGCAAGTATTTCTTGCCTGAATTTGAAATCAGCTTTGCTTACCTCCTCTCCGGTGAACTTAGCCTTTTTTAAAGCGATCTGGTATTGATGTTTGAGGTTTTGCTCCTTTTCATGCTCTGTTATTATATATTCATTTTTGAGTTGTATTCGTACTTGCTGAAGGGCATCAAATACCCATTTCAATACATGAAATTTGTCCAACACCTTAGCTGCATTAGGAAACGCTTGTCTACTAAGCCAATCGTATGCCTGTGCTCCATCTTTGGTTACCACCTTGACGCCCAGCATTTGATCGATGCTAAAGTGTTGTCTTACAATAGCATACAATTCACTTGATTTAGTAGACCGTATCATAAGGATAATCTTTCCTGTACTCCCATTGCTGAGGATGGTATGGTAGCGACCTCGGATATGCTTTTCATCTATGGCGATATGAGTACCGTAATGTTGGAGGGCTACTATAGGCACTCGAATACGTTGAGACTTCCCTCGAAGCAAATAATCATTTTTCTTTAACTCTCCGCTTGATTTTAATTCGGGATATCCACTCAAGACATGCTTATACCAACGACTTAACTTTTTTGAACTCATTCCAAGTACATAGCTAACATCTCCAATAGATATGATTTTACCCTCTACCAATTTCTTTTAAAAAAGCACCGAAGGCTTTTGTGGCTTTCATCCCTTTATCTATAAAGCTATAGGTATTATGATATCCTTTTGAAGTTCCTTTTTTCTTCCACCGCCGACGTTTCAAACGAAGAAACACCTCTTTGCCTTGAGCTGGAAAAGTTTGTATCTCAATCGTATTCATGTATCCGTCTTTAACTGATTTACCATCATGTAAAATGGCTTTGGGAATATGCTCTACGTCATCCTTCTCTACTAAATCAATTACTATAACTTCACCACTTTGATCAAGTTCTGTGACTTCAAAATGAGCCAAAATGTCTTCCGGCACAAAAAGCCTGCTGAATTGGTCCAAGAGTTCTTTCATTCATCTAATTTTGATAGATCAAGATATTTATTTTATCTCAGCACATCAAAATAAGATTTAGCCCTTGGATGCGAAGACTGTAAATGTATTTTCAATTCCATCTTTTTTATCGATAAAAATGGCTAAAGGGAAGGATGTCCTAATTTATTGATCGATAAAAAAAGCAACGCTTATGGCAAGAAGAGCGTATCCACAAATCAAGAGGAAACATAGGATTTCGATTTAAAAAGTGTTCCATATGTTCAGATTTTAGTGTTCATTGAATCTATTTGATTAAATGTCCGCAGAAATGCCATCTTTCAATAATAGTCCACAGATAATGATAAAGTATGTTTAAATTTATCTTACCATATTTTTATTAATAAGGTATCATAGAGTTGCCATAATAAATGATTTATCAAAAGTTTCATATTTTTTGCGTTATAAGTTTCTTTTACTTTTTACTTCTTGACTCAGAAGTAACCCATGCTCAGGAGGCCCAAATTCTAAATTACTCCACCGACATCAATGGTCAAGTCCAATTGGAAGTAGCCTCAACTACAGAAAGCTATTACATCCTAAACGTAAGAAACCAAAATACCGGCGATTTTCAATGGACAACTTCCATGACAATGGGCAAAGAGGGAACAACCATCATCTCAGAACCCCTGGCCGCCTATCCCTTAGAGCATTACCAGGTACTGGAATACCCGGTGAACTCACCCAACGATAGTGATGGAGATCAAGTGGATGATGTCACCGAGTTTTTGGATATGCCCACTCAAAGCCCCATCAATCATGCGGACCCTATTGACCTTGTGAATGGTACGGTATCGATTAATAGCCTGACCACCTTTAAGGAGCTATCCATTGTTGGCGAAGATGTTCCTTTTGCATCGTACCTGAATGGGTTGGAATTTGTGAAATTTATAATCATTGATGTAAATACAGATAATCCGAAGTTGTATTTCGTAAACAGTCTCACGCACAAAAGCCATAAGGATTTTACGGAGGCATTGGGCATTGATATTACTGCCATCGATGAATTAAGGGGTGAAGTGATCTACAAGCCGCAAACCGTATCCAGTAATGGGACATTGGGTAGTTTTTCTTTTAGTTTTAGTGTCGGGTTGGGCAAATCGTTTCCCGATGTTCAAAAAACGCATGAAATTATTGCAGCAAATATGCCGATTTTGAGAAACAACTTTTCGTACCTGGTTACGGCGAATAGTATGGAAGATTATGAAGAGGATAAAGAGTTGTATGATGATTCCAGAGTCCCCGTCTTACTACAGGAAGACCTTTTTGCGGATGTAGACTACTTGGCTTTGAATGTAGCTGAAGGATATGGATTTTTGCGTTTAATGGATTTGGAAGAGACACCTCGCTCTCGAGATGTGGTGATCTATGAATCCTTGCCCAATTCGATGCCAAGAGTGGGAGGTATAATCACATCCGTTGTGCAGACGCCGCTCTCCCATGTTAATATCCGAGCTATTCAGGATGATCTCCCAAATGCATTTATTCGGGACCCTTTGCTGATTGATTCCATCTCAGACCTGATCGAAAAGTACGTGTACTATCGAGTGGATCAAGATAAGTACTTCATTCGAGAAGCAACCCTTGAAGAAGTAAATGAATGGTATGAAAACATACGACCCGATGAAGCTCAAAATCCACCTTTGAATTTGGAGTACCAAGATATTTTACCTTTGGATGAAGTCACCTTCGATATGTTTGACGGATTTGGTGCAAAGGCAACAAATGTGGCAACGATGCTAACTTTTGGGTTCCCAGAAGGAACCATACCCAATGGTTATGCTGTGCCATTTTATTTTTACCAGGAATTCATGGAGTTTAATGGCTTTTTTGACATTGTTCAAGAAATGTTGGACGATCCCGAATTTCAATCCAATTTGCAAGTTCGAATTGATCGGTTGGACGAACTTAGATCGGATATTAAGGATGCAGAGATGCCACAGTGGATGTTGGATGAGTTACAGACTATGCATGAGTCATTCCCAGAAGGGACATCCGTTCGTTGTCGATCCAGCACAAATAATGAAGATCTACCCGGATTTAGCGGAGCAGGTCTATACACCTCAAAAACACAGCATCCGGATGAGGGGCATATCTCCAAATCGATCAAACAGGTGTTTGCCAGTATTTGGAATTTCAGAGCGTTTGATGAACGGGACTTTTATCGCATCGACCATTTTAAAGCGTCTATGGGTGTGTTATGTCATCCCAACTATCAGGGTGAATTATCCAATGGTGTTGCTGTAAGTACAGATCCGATTTATCAGACCGAAAACACTTTTTATCTGAATACGCAAGTAGGAGAAGATTTGGTAACTAATCCGGGTGAACTGTCTATACCAGAAGAAATTTTACTGGATCGATTTCCTGTAACTGAGGATGATTACATCGTGATTCGATATTCCAACTTAACAGAGGGAGATCAATTGGTTATGGAGGAACACCATTTGGATGAGATGCGTGATTATTTATCGGTTATTCATGATGAATTTCAGGAATTATATAATGCCGACAATAATCCTGATTTTGCCATGGATATAGAATATAAAGTAACCGCCAATAATCAATTAATCATAAAACAGGCAAGACCCTGGGCATCCTACTGGTCGAATTTAGAAACTAGTCTTGATCCGGTCGAAGACGCTTCATTCCGAGTAAATTATTTTCCAAATCCTGTCCATGAAAATTTGCACATAACTTGCAATTGTCAAATGTCTAAATTAACAATAGTCAATCAGCAAGGTCTAACCCTTATAAAGCAGCCCCTGATTCCTAAAGGAGCGCACGCTCAAATCTCATTCAGACAATTGCCCGATGGGATTTATATGTTGAATGCATATGATGAAAATGAAAATTTAATGTTTACCAAAAAAGTCATAAAAATCAAATGATCCTTTGTTCTTAATGTTTGCTCCATGCTTCATGGCATAAGAGTTTAGGAATAATAAGATCAGAATGGTCCGATACGGTTCAAAATTCCAGCTTAAATCCAATTCTTTCTTAAAAAATTCTAACTTTACGACGCAATAATTTTAAGGTCTTGATAAACGACCAAAAACGTCCAACGATTTTTTATTACCATCTTTCTGACAAAATACGTTTCAAGTTAGTTTGTGGAAGTTTGCTGTTTCAATGGAAAAAACCTTTAACAATGACAATTAAGCATTTATCTCTACTTCTCTGTCTTTTTTGTGCCATTACCCTGAGCGCACAAGTGCCTGATATGGGCATCCGTGAAGGGGAACCAATGAACAAAATACAGGTGAATCCGGAAATACTTTATTCCAATGTTTCCCAATCGAGAAATTCGATAATTGAATTGCCTTTCGGACAATTAGGATATGGAGCATTTATGGTGGAAGAAGATCAAATGTTGTCGCCGGAGTTTGCAAAAGCTCGACCCGATATTAAGACGTATAAAATTCAATCCGTAAAAGATAAATCCATCAAGGGAAGAATGCTGCTTACGCCTGAGTCTTCATGGGCTTCCATCCTGACGCCTCAAGGATTGACTTCATTTTATCCCAATAAGGGGGTGTATTTCTTGGAAGAAGGAATTCATACGCAGGAAAAACACAGTCCAAGGTGTACCCATTTTGAAAAGGAGGGGAAAACCACAGTTTGGCAACAAAAGATGAAAGCGATCAATAATGCATCTAGGGTAACATTTACCAATGGTGGTACGCGACGTATTTTCGATTTGGCAGTAGTGTGTACAGGTGAATATTATCAAGAAAATGGAAATACAGATAATGCAGTTACCAATTCTATAGCTGCTACCGTGAACGCATTAAATGTGATTTATGAGAATGAACTTTCGGTACGTTTGACATTGCAAGCTCCGGTATTGTTTTCAAATCCGGCTACCGATCCTTTTATTCCAGACAATATGGGAGGCGACGGTCGGACGGTGCAAGCATCAAGAGGAGTAGATATGAATTTCAATCTTGGATCGTACGATATAGGCCATGTATTTCACAATCACAGCGATGGAGATGGATGGTCAAATGGAGGAGTAGCATATCTGGGCGTTGTATGTGACGATGGTTTTCAAAGTGGAGGTCCATTGAAAGCTGGTGGTTGGAGTGGTGCTTTTAATAATGTGGGTAATGGATGGGTCTCTCTTGCTGCTCATGAGTTTGGGCACATGTTTAATGCTACACACACTTTTAATGGACAAGGTGAAAGTTGTGATGATGCCATCAGCTCTACGTCTGCTTTTGAAATTGGAAGTGGTACTACGATTATGTCTTATCAAGGAATTTGTGCTCCAGCTCAAAACATACCTGGTGAAGGGGAAGCCAATAATTATTTTCATGCGCACAGTTTGTCCCAAATGGTTCAATATTTAAATGTCTTCGGAGATTGTGCCAATGAAGTACCACTTAATAACTCTGCTCCTATTGTGGCAGCCAATCCTTGTGCAGGAGATATTGTGATTCCGAGAAGTACTCCATTTATGTTGACGGGAAGCGCCACAGATGCCGAAGATGATGATCTAACTTACTGTTGGGAGCAATATGACGAAGATGGATTGGGGTCACTTACGCAAGGATTTATCGGAACTCAAGCTGGAAATTCTTCATTGGCACCACTTTTTAGAAGTTATCCTCCTGAAACGACACCAACGCGATATTTTCCTAGACTTTCTACATTGAAGGAAGGAGCAAATAGCGATCCTTTTGATGTACTTCCCAGGGTACAGCGAACGCTAAATATGCAACTCACAGCTCGGGATAATAATAGTGTAGGTGGAGGTGTTGCTTCAAACGAATTGTCAATCGCCGTAGACGCTAGTGGACCATTGACGCTACAGAATATATCTTCAGTGGTTGCCGGAATTCCTTTCTTAGTGGATTGGACGCTAAATGGCACTGAGGAACTATGCGATGTTGCAGATATTTTATTGTCACTTGACGGAGGACAAACATTTAATATAATCTTGGCTGAAGCGGTAGATTACAATTCCGGAAGTTTTGAAATAAACCTTCCCGGGTCCTTCCCTAATAGCGAGGAGGCCAGGATAATGTTGAAATGCGCAGATGCAGAGTGTTATGCCTTTTTTGATATTACAGATTCAGATTTTGACATTAGCTCTACCTGTTTGGCCGGATCCAGTATCATTTGTGATAGTGAATTCGAAACGTTTGAGCAAGGTGATCCATCGTTGAATTTGGATTTGAGTCATATTGATGGACGATCCATTTCTTCCATTTCAAGAGTGATCAGCAATTCCATACCAACGATAGGACCCATAGCCCTTATCCGGGATACGGGAGATTGTGGTGTTGAATTTGATTATTTTACAAATACGGCAAATATTACTGTTGATAAAACTGGAAATTATGGATTCACTGTGGATATAGAAGCGACAGGTGGAAACGGATATTTTTCCATTTTTGAAGCTGATAGTTATAATGAAATAAATCCTTGTTCATCTTTTGTAGGATCAAGTGCTGTTCTTGTTGGCGGAGGGATATCATATTCAACCGTATTAAACGTTATGCTGGAGGAGTGTAAGAATTATCTTATGATATTTACGAACAATACTCCACAGCTTGAATTGCCCAAAACCACCGTTATTTCTAATATCGAAGGTCCTGGTAATATTATCGAGATCAACGATTCTCCAAACCCAGATTACGATAATACATTTATTGCGGTAGATGAAGATGGAATTATAGAAGTAGTGAGTCCTGTTTCCGATTTTACGGCACTTAGTGGTGGAATGTACGATATCTATACCGTAACCTATAAATCTGGAGGAGCGACACCTCCGGAAATCGTAGATCCTTCAACGTGGGTTGGTACGGCACTTTCGACGGTACAGCCCACGGATTGTTTGTTGTTGAGTGTCAATAAAAAGCCCATTGAGGTGGATTTTAGTTGTCGTATCAATTCAATTGAAGCCGGGATGCAGACCCAGTGCGACCCTTTAAATAATTTTTACACACAAGAATTGATAATTACTTACCAAGATCCTCCGCTGAGTGGAAATCTTACAGTAAATGGAACACCATTCCCGATTACCGGAAGTCCTCAGACCGTCATCCTGGTAGGGCAAATTGCAGATGGAATGTCATACGATGTCTCGGCAAGTTTTAGCGATCTTCAGAGTTGTGCAAGATTTGTTCAAGACGTGTATACTGCTCCGGAAAACTGCTGTCCTATTGAACTGGATCTGGGAGAGGATCGTGAGGTTTGCGATATCGAAACAATCATTTTAGATGCGGGTACAGATGGAATGGAGTACAAATGGTTCAAAGATGGGATAGAGCTTATGGTTTCGGAATCTATATTAGAGGTGACAGAATCTGGCTTTTATTTGGTGGAAGTTATGACAGAGACGGGTTGTGCAAAATTTGATGAAGTAAATATTGTAATTAATCCTACTCCTACGGTTGAATTGGATGAAGATGTCTCAGTTTGTGAAGGTGAAATATATATAATCCAGGCCAACACCAATGCACCAAATCTTATATGGGCAAAGGACAATGTTGAATTGATAGGTCAGTCGGATCCATCACTACTCGTAACAGAAGGAGGGATGTATGTACTCACTGGCTCGAATAGCTTCGGCTGTGTTGCTGTGGATACAATAATGATCGAATACGTGACGAGACCAGTGGTGGAGTTGGGTGAAGATCAGCAGTTTTGTGCAGGAGAGTCCTATGTCCTGGATGCGGGAATGGATGGTACTGAATATACGTGGTCAAGAAACGCTATAGTTTTGGCTAATGCGACGGATCCAACGTTGGAGGTTACAGAATCGGGACAGTACACTGTGATCGTGGATAAAGGAGGTGGTTGCAATACCATGGATACTGTAGATATTGAATTTCTTGCATTAAGCGAGGTTTTTGCTGGTGCAGATATTAATGTTTGTGAAGGTTCGGAGGCAGAGATACTCGCCTTTGTTGAAGCAGATTCGTTTGAGTGGTTTTTTAATGGTGTACTATTTTCGGATCAAACTGATTCACCTACCGTAACGGAAGGGGGCGAATATGTATTGGTCGGAAGGAATGAAATTGGTTGTGAATCTTTTGATACTGTAATTGTGACTGAGGTCATGCCTCCGCAGCTGGATTTAGGTGAAGACAAGGTAGGTTGTATTGGAAGTGCGGTAGAATTAACGTTGGATAGCATAGGTACAGTATTCTGGGTGTCGGGAGGAATGTTGATTTCAGAAAATGCAACCATTTCAGTTACCGAACCCGGAATGTATATTGCCAACGTTATTGCCGCATCAAATTGCACAGGAAGAGATACCATAAATGTCACATTTGAACCTGGACCATCTTTAGATTTAGGAGAAGACAAAGAGTTCTGCATGGGTGATAGTGAAATCATTACGGCGACATCGGATGGCGATAATATAACCTGGTTTTTAAATGATGTGGAGATCGCAGGTGAAAATACGTTTGAATTAATGGTGTCAGAGGCGGGAGAATACCGAGCAGTTGTAATCGGTTCAAGCAATTGTGAAGTGGAAGATGTGATTATGGTCACCGTAAATGAAACTCCTGATCTGGTTCTGGGTGACGATGAAATGATTTGTGAGGGGGAGTCGGTAACCTTAATGACCGATTTTGGTGCAATGACGTACAATTGGGAACTGAATGGAATGATGGTTTCTGATGAGCCAAGCGTTGAAGTTTCAGAGCCCGGAGTATATACGTTGACGGTTATCAATGAATTCGATTGCAGCGATTCAGACGATATAGAGGTTATAACAAATCCTTTGCCGACAGTTGATATTGAAGAGAGTTATTCAATTTGTGAAGGTGAATCGGTAGAAATTGAAGCGATTAGTGATGGAGTAACCTTCAATTGGTTTGTTGATGGTGTTGAAGTAGCTGGTGGACCGGATAATACATTTACCGTAGATGCGGAGAGTACAGTAAGGGTAGTAGCAAGTACTTCGGCTGGGTGTACTGCCGACGCAACTACACAAGTTAATATTGCACCGGCACCTGTTATAGATTTAGGGGATGATCTCTCTTTGTGCCCTTCTGAGTCGTTTGTCTTAAATGCGGGTAACCATGCTACCTATATGTGGTCCACAGGTCAAGAGACATCAACGATCAATATTGTATCCATCGATCCAGAAATGGCAACCCAGGAAGCGTATTCTGTAACTGTAACCAATGAAACCGGATGTTCAGCAGAAGATGAAGTTATTGTTGATTTCTTTCCCGTAATTATAGGTGAGATCATGGCTTCTGCTTCGGGGGTTTGTGATGGTGAACCGGTTCAACTTACAGCTTTTGGTGGGTTGAATTATGAATGGGTGGACCCAAATGGGACACTGTCTGAAATTGAAGGCCCTTCTGCTTTGGCTTCGCCTACTGAGTCAACTACATATCAGGTGCTTATTTCGGATGATTGTCCTGGGAATACAGCAGTAGTAACAATTGATATTGAAGTTTTTGAGGCAGGTTTGGATGTAGATGCAGGTGAAGATGATTGCGCAGTAAATGGTAGTACGCTGGAGCTAAACGCATCAGGAGGAGTGGCGTATGAATGGGAAGAAAATGGAACGATCATAAGCGGAGCCGATACGCCAAACCCAATTGTGAGTCCAACCGTGGACACCGTGTATTTTGTGAATATTACGGATGCCAATGGATGTGTATTTAGAGATTCAGTTAATGTTTGTGTTTTAGAGGATCCATTGGAGAATTTCAAATTGGTAAGTATTATCACTCCGAATGGGGATGGGGATAATGATGAATTGCGCTTTGAAGGATTGGAAGCTTTTCCAGATAATACATTGACTATATACAATCGATGGGGATATCCTGTATTCGAGCGCAAGCGATACCAGGCTGAAGGAGAACTATGGAATGGGGAGAATGCCGGTGATGTGTTACCTGCGGATACGTATTACTACATTCTAACTTTTGATGGCAACACCTACAAAAGTAGCATAACTATAATGCGATAAATAAATTACCGAACTTATTAAAAGAAGAAAGATGAAAAAGCATATATATATTCTACTTGTTCTTGTTTGTGGCACTTTTCAGAAAGGGTTGAGCCAACAGTTGGCTCAAAGCACTTTTGTGGAAGATGCTAAGCATTATTGGAATCCGGCCGCCACAGGTGTGGATCATAACATGAGGACAAGTCTGTTTTTCAGACAACAGTGGTTGGGGTTTAGCGGTGCACCTCGTACCGGATTTATCAGTTTTCAATATCCGTTTGTGGATATGAACATGTCTGCTGGAGCGATCGTCAATTTTGATCAGACGGGCCCGGTCAGTAAAAAAGGCTTACAACTTACATATGCGTACAAATTGAAAGAATTTCTAGGCGAAGATAGTCAGCTTTCTTTAGGAATCAATGCTGGTTTTCAACAGTATGTATTTGATCCGGCGAGTCAAATATTCAACGATGCAGATGATATCTTGCTGCAGGGAAGCAGTTCTTCGGCTTTATATCCTGTGATTGGAGCAGGATTTTATTATTTATCAAATACGAGAGAATACGATGGCAATACATTTTTTGTAGGATTTGCCTACCGAAATGCTTTTGCCACGGAAGTGTTGATCAATGATGCCGATCAGGTTAGAGAACGTCATGTGCATTTCAATATTGGCACAAGAGTATACCAACGTTATTCTTTTATTGAGCCGAGCATTACCGTAAACTATGTAGCGCCCGAGCAGGTGGATATTCGAGCTGGTCTGCGTTTTGAGTTTGAGGATTCGTTTTGGGCCGGAATGGGATATTCTACAGTCAATGAGGTATCTCTTCAGGGAGGAGTCATTATCCCAGAGTTTGGAAATCGTTATGCCAAGCTTCGAATTGGAGTATTGGGGAATATTGGAATATCGGATAATGTACAGGAATTCGGTCCGGGCTTCGAGGTGTTTGTAGGATATCTGTATGATATCGATTAAATTCGTTTTTTTGATTAAACGAATGGAGGCTGTATTGACGTTAGTTTTGGAAGATGGAAAAAAGAAAAAAGCGTACGAAGCTTTCTAAAGAGGATGCTCTTTCGGTAATGCAAAAGTATTGTGTCTACCAAGATCGATGCCAGTCGGAGGTGCGGACGCGACTCATAGAGCATTGTATCTATGGAGATGATTTAGAAGAGATAATTGCAGATTTGATTTCGGATGATTTTATCAATGAAGAACGATTTGCCAAGAGCTATGTCAGCGGAAAGTTTAAAATGAAAAAATGGGGACGCTTAAAGATTGTAAAGGAATTGAAGTTTCGAAAAATTTCTGCGTATTCCATCAAAAAAGGCCTTCAGCAAATTGAGGAGAGTGATTATCTGGAAACATTGAAATCTTTGCTGGGGAAAAAGGCCAATACCATAACAAAAGGCGATAAATGGGCACGAAAAAAGAAGTTGATCGCTTATGCAACACAGAAAGGTTATGAGTATGAAGTGATAAAAGAGGCAATGGTGGAAATCGCCTAAGATTGCTTTACAATCTGGTTGTTTTGTGGATATCTAAATAATTTCGGCTCTAAATCATTGCCGTATACAGACAATCTGTTCTACTTCCTTTTTATCATTGGATATTACCGCGGATGTCATCCCTTTCGTGACTCCCGTTTTTTGATCGAGCACATACCTTATAGATGTATTTTTTGTATGCAGTTGACAGTAGGAAATATTGTCCAGGGAGGAGGTGTAATTGTTTCTCACTTTACCACTTGTTAATCTGTATCCCAATAGATTTTTTTCAATGCCCATTTCGGGATAAATGGAATAATCAGAAATGTCCTCAAGGGTATACCAATTCCTTTCAAACAGTAATATATTATGCAGTTTGCCAAGATTACGGATGATGCAGGCCATTTTTGTTTTGAGGGGTTCATTCGTAACGCCGGAGCTTGGATTTTTGATAAGCTCCAATGGAATTTTAAATTTTTGATTTTTGCCAATGGCGATATCAAAGTGTTTTTCAGTCCGATCGTATTTTATGTCAAAAGATTGTCTCTCTTTGGTTTTTCCTGTTGTTACCTCTCTTCTCGAAATGTATCCTTTAATATGATAATCGGCAAATGGAATTCTCTTGGCATTTACAAATACTTTTCCAATTTTCCCAGGCTTCTTATTTGCATAACTAATTTTCCCTTCAGCATCTCTTTTATCCTTTAAATAATGTGACGTTTCGAACTGCAAACTTCTTTCAATAAGTGTCAACTTCGCAATTTGGAATGGTTTGACTTTTTCTTTTAAAATTAGATTTAAGAGTATTCCTTCAACATATTTTTTTTGAGAAGGCATCATGTCTACCATACAGCGCACAATGAGCGTGTCAGCTTGATGCGAGAGGTTGACAATATTAGGGTTTAAAAGGTCCTGATGATTCCCTGCATATGCTTTGCTTAACTCAAGATTTGATTGCCTGCTTACATTGCTGAAGTAGATGGGCGAGTTTTCTTCTCCTGAATTCTCTTTTCCATTAAAGTATTCATTGAGTATACCAGTTTCAATAGAATCGAATTTTGGTCGTGATTTGGAATCTTGATTTTTACCTTCCAATATTCGTTTTATTAAGATATCATTGACTTCTTGAAATTTTTCATCTGGAACAGTCACCTGATAAGATGAGGATGAATCAGAACTGTTATTAATTCTGGATAATTGAAGTAAGAACAAAACTATGGTCACGATAAACATTAGCACTCCTTTTATGCCTTTGAACCCCTTAAACTTAAACTCACTTCCCTTGATAGCTTTTTCAGTTATGGTGACGTTTTCCTGAAGCATATCTGACGTATGATGGCGGGAGGCAATTTTGCAAGCGTCCTGAAAAACCTTCAAATCTTGCTTGGTGAAATTTTTTAAGTTGGTATCGCGCATGGTTGTGGGAATAACTATACTTACCAAACACAACGAAGCATATTGCTTGTCCAACTTCTGGAATTGCTTAGGTAGATAATCAAAAAGGCGAGCTAACTTTTCATCCACGAAATGATAAACCTCAGTCTTATATCTGGTGCCTTTTTCATTTAGAAATGGGGTGACAAATTTTGAGTTGCGTAAACTTATTCTTGTTTCGATTTCGTCATATGACTTTTGATAGGCAAGTGCTTTATTTTTTGCTGAAAATTTATTCGTCCAATTATTTATGGCTTGAAGTGTGTTGGCTTCGGAAATATCCAGACTTGAACAGATTTTTGAAATGACCAGGGACAATTGACTTGCCAGCCTTTCTTCTAAATCTGGATTTTCATTGATCGTTTCCAGGACGGAAACATACTGAATGCGATTGAATAAAAAATCCAAATTTCCATTTCTTAGAAATTCATTTAGAAATTCGTTTTGGGTGTCAAAAATATACGCTTCAAAATTGGCTTCTAATTCGGCAAAAATAGATTCAAGTGTTTCTTGAGTCACCTCATGACCATTTAAATTCACTGATGTTGCTCCTCCGAATTTGAATGGGATAAAGAATTCTTTTTTCAATCGTTGAAGATGATAGCGGTTGAGCGTTTTGAGTTGCTCTTTAGTAAATATTCGTAATGGGTCTCTCAATTTGAAAGGGATTGATTATTGTCTTATTTATCTTTAACTTATTTCATTATTTTCAGTAGAATTGGGTTTATATTATTTTTTTTCTTTGAATTGTGTCTTTAAGTAGACTTGCTTCCAAACTCCATTTTCATAACTGCCTACTGTGAAGTTATAGGTGGAATCATCTACATATTCCCACATATCGGTTATGAATGTGCCGCCATATTCATATTGATAAATTATATTTTTTCCTTCCCTATGCACTGTTCCCTCTGTTAACCCGCCAAATACATCAAATTCCCAAAATTTTACCTTCCCAGATTCCTTATCATACTGACGTACACCATGATTTCTTCGGCCAAATTTGGTCCGGGCTTCATCAATGTAGCCTTGAGACTCTGCTAAAACTATCGTATTATTCAGGGCATAATTTAATGAGATTTCTTGTTTGAATTTGCTTCCATCTCCCCAGTTACCATCGGCATACCATCGCTTTCCTACAATATCGTCAAAAATGGAAAGCTCATTGTTTTGCGCCGGGCAAAATGCAGGTAGCAGAATAGCGAGTAACAGCAATGTATATTTCATGTAGAATAATTATTTCGTTTTTAGATCTTCAAAAATAATATAATCTATGGGATGAATGAGCGGACTAAGAAATTCAACGGGGTTGGATTAGCGAATGAACCGAAAGTATGCCTTTCGGCTTATCAAGGGTCAATTGACACTTCCTGCCTGCCCGAGGGTACATCAGGTTGGTGCTTTTGGTGATTGGTGATGAGCGAGTTTTAGATAACTTTAATTATAATTTTGAGGATAGTCTCCCCGACAAATGCGGGTCAACTTTTTACCCAGTGCATCTTTACTCAAGAATCTACTTCGTAATTCAATATATTAGACTTATTTTACATAAAACAATTTATTAGATATGAAATTTCGATTGGTTATCTGTTTGCTATTTATCTTCATTTCATGGACGCTACAAGCTCAAAAAATATCCGCTTCTTTAATGGACCAATTCGAAAAAGAGGAAATTGTCG
>JBCCVV010000158.1:0-15670 GCA_039194925.1 Bacteroidota bacterium | reverse complement strand
GTGATCCTCAGCGCCTTCTCAGTGCTTCTCCGTGAAATTCCCCGTGTCCTCAGCTCCTGCTCCACCCTTCTCCGTTAAATTCCTCGCACCCTCAACTCCCCATCCATTCCTATTCCATCTCAGTGATCCTCAGCGCCTTCTCAGTGCTTCTCCGTGAAATTCCCCGTGTCCTCAGCTCCTGCTCCACCCTTCTCCGTGAAATTCCTCGTACCTTCAACTCACCTCCATTCCTATTCCATCTCTGTGGTCCTCAGCGCCTTCTCAGTGCTTCTCCGTGAAATTCCCCGTGTCCTCAGCTCCCCTCCATCCTCTCCAGCCCACTCGTTCACTTGAGTTCTCTCACCAATAAACTCCTCCCCACTTTTTCACTTATCACAACAGGAGATTTTTCATCACAGCGGATTAAGAGACTCTTATCAAAAGATTCCGTTTTCAAAATCTCTATAATTGTACCCAACTGAATTTGCAATTCATCGAGATATGTTAAAAGCTCTTTCGAACTATTGGCAAGCGCACATACTTTCACCTTCCGCCCATTGGGAACCTCAGCCAAAAGCAAAGATGCTTGCTTGGGTAGGTTTCCATCCTCATCCGGTATCGGAGAGCCGTGGGGGTCAAAAGAAGGATAATCAAGCATTTCATCCATCCGGGAAAAAAGCTTTTCGGAATCCAAATGTTCCATCTCTTCTGCAATCTCATGCACCTCTTCCCATCCAAACCCCATAATCTTAAATAGAAACATTTCCGTTAATCGGTGTTTACGGACTACCCTGGCAGCCGCTTTTTGTCCTTTCTCTGTCAATTGCAGAGGTTGATACTTTTTATAAATGACCCAACCTTTATCTTGAAGGCTTTTCACCATAGTATTCACCGTTGGTTTACTTACCTTTAGCCTTAAGCTCAGTTCTGTGACACTGATGTTGCCGTCTTCTTTGTCGAGAAAATAGAGCGCTTTCAGATAATTTTCTTTGACTGATGTGGGCATCTTGTTTTTAATTTCAAAAATAAACAAAGTCACAATACTTTTGTTAGAATATTCTAACAATTATATTTGTTCCATCTAAAAACTTTCAATTAATCCAAACTATGGAGTTCAATTTTACCAAGGTTTTGCAATTCATCCTGTTGTGTTCATCTTCGCTTGCAGCTTATGGTCAGAATGCTACGCTCTCAGGTAAAATCAGTACCCAATTTGGAGAACCATTAATCTCGGCTACAGTTGCACTCGAAGGAAGCACATTAGGAGCAGTCGCGGATGAGAAGGGCAATTATACCATCCATGATATTCCGGCGGGCACATACACGATCAAGGCCATCTTTTTGGGGTACCAGTCCGTATCCGAAGAAATAATTATGGCAGAAGGACAGTCTCTTGAGAAAAATTTCGCCTTGCGAGAAGATGCCTTAAACATCGAAGGAGTGGTGGTATCGGGAACCCGTTACGAACAAGATAGAATCAACAATCCCGTTGTGGTAAGTTTAATCGATGATAAATTATTAAATGCTACTCAATCTATTGCTATCTCTGATGGACTCAATTTTCAGCCTGGCGTTCGAGTCGAAACCAATTGCCAAAATTGTGGATTCACACAGGTACGACTCAACGGCCTGGAAGGTGCATACTCGCAAATCCTGGTCAACAGCCGTGCAGTTTTCAGTGCATTGAACAGCGTCTACGGCCTGGACCAAATACCTACAAATTTGGTAGAGCGCGTTGAAGTTGTGCGCAGCGGAGGTTCGGCCTTATACGGATCCAATGCAATCGGTGGGACCATCAACATCATCACCAAAGACCCCGTAGAAAATAGCTGGGAGATTCGTTCCAACACCGCTTTGGTTGCTGGAGATGCGATAGACCAGACATTTAATCTAAACGGGTCTATTGTCAATGAAGCGCTAAGCAGTGGCGTTACTTTTTACGGTATGAGCCGCCAACGGGATAGTTATGATGCCAATGGAGATGGCTTTACAGAATTGGTACAACTAGAAAATACAGTGCTTGGGGCCAAAGCTTTCTTCAAACCGGGAGACCGAAGTAAAATCACTCTGGATTTTAGTGCAATAGAAGAATACCGAAGAGGTGGTGATCGCCTGGATCTTGCCCCTCACTTTACAGACATTACAGAGGAGCTGGATCACAGCACCTTTTTTGGTGGTATTAATTATGAACAATGGAGCAAAAACGACCGGAATAAATTTTCCTTTTATGCTTCTGTTCAAAGTACGCAACGGGATAGTTATTATGGCGGATTGGGCGGTGGAAGAACGGCTCAGGACAGCATGCTGGCTATCAATTCATATGGCGTAACAGATGACCTGGCGATTGTGGTTGGAACTCAATTCAATCATTATTTCAAAAACAATGATGTCGTTACATTTGGCATCGAAAACCAAACGTACAATACCCAGGATAAAATTGCCGGTTACAATCGTTTGGTTGACCAGCAAGTAAATGCCACGGGATTTTTTGCCCAATATGAATGGAAACCCAGTAAAAAATTTACAGCCTTGCTTGGTGGCAGATATGATGTATCAAATATAAATGGATTTTATACTGTTGCTCAGGAAGAAAGAACTGCGGATGTAAATGTTTCCGTATTCAGTCCACGTGCAACTATTTTGTATAAATTCAATGATAATCTGCGATTCAGAGGTGGTTATGCACGAGGGTTCCGCGCACCACAAGCCTTTAACGAAGACCTGCATATCTCTTCTGCCGGTGGTGATCAGGTATTTGTTCTTCTTGCCAGTGAGTTGGACAAGGAAACTTCTAATGCATTTACCGGCTCTTTAAATTATACCAATAATATAGGATTGGCACAACTCAACTTGTTGGTGGAGGGCTTTTACACGCAATTACAAAACCCTTTTACCCAGGTCAGCCGAGGGGATATTGGAGATATCATTTTGGAAGAAGTGGTAAATGGATCGGGTGCTAATGTATCGGGTCTTAACTTTGAGGCAGGCTATTCACCCTCGTCTAAATTTACATTCCAAATGGGAGGTACTGCACAACAAACGAGCTATGATGAGAAGCAGGAAATTTTTGCTCCGGAAGATACGGACGACATGAATGCCATCACCGTAGATGAATTTGTAAGAGCTCCTAATCTTTATGGTTACTTCACCTCGTCCTACGATTTGAGCCAAACTTTTAAAATTGACCTGACGGGAACGTATACCGGTTCTATGATCGTACCGAGAGTCGTTGGTGCCAATGGTTCACCGGATTTGCTTAATTCTGATCCTTTTTTTGATATCAATCTAAAAGCGAGTTATTTTCTGAATGTTTCGGAGGATTTGAATATGGAACTGAGTGGTGGTCTGCGAAATGTTTTCAATAGTTACCAATCGGAGTTTGATTCCGGTCCGGAGCGTGACTCAGATTTTATTTATGGTCCTGCTGCACCGCGTTCTGTATTCCTTTCTGTGAAAATTGGCAATTTTTATTAATCAAGTGATATTAATCTTGTTGGATGCAAATCTAGTCTCAGGTCTGCCTGCTGCTGGCAATATGTCGCACTGATTATGATTTACCCATTCCTATGATTTACAATTCTATAGAATGAGAATATAAATCTATCTTGTAACCATAAATGTGATTCAAACAATGGTAACCACTCGATATTACTTATTGTACCTAAAAATGGCTTGCTTAGTATTATTCTTTTCAAAATCCATTGTAATGCAATCGCAAAGCGTAGGCGTATTTTTCAACGATCAGGAATCTTTTAACGGTTACACCTTATTTACCAACAATGAGAGCACCTACCTCATTGATAATTGTGGATATATTGTCAATGATTGGGAAAGTGATTATTGGTGCAATAATGGACTTGAACTTTCCAAGGAAGGTAAGCTTGTACGACAAGGCAAGGTACCCTCCTTAAACATCTTCGGAGGTACTGCGGGGGTTATTGAGATATTTGATTGGCATAACAATCTGGAATGGCAGTATCTGTTTAATGATAGTGTGGTTTCTCACCATGACCTTTTGCTCATGCCCAATGGAAATATTCTGGTTAATGTATGGGAGAGAATTGAAGGGGATGAAGCTGAAAATTCTGGTAGAGAAGTGCCAGGCATTTTTTACAACGAACAGATTTGGGAAATCAAACCACTGGCCGACAATAAAGCGGAGGTGGTGTGGAAATGGTCTTTTCTGGATCATGTAATTCAAGATGTGGATTCAACTAAGGAGAACTATGGGAATGTATACGATCATCCCGAGTTGTTAGACATCAACTATATCGTTCCTGATGTTGGCATAAATGCGGACTGGCTGCATTGCAATACCCTGGGTTATCACGAAGAGTTTGATCAAATCGTTTTAAGTGCCAGAAATACAAGTGAAATTTATGTCATCGACCACTCTACCACGGCGGAAGAAGCAGCTACTGGAAGTGGGGGAAGCTATGGCAAAGGCGGAGACATCCTCTATCGATATGGAAATCCTGAAGCCTATGACCATGGCACACCAGAGGATCGAATTCTATTTCAATCGCACGATGTCGATTGGATTACCCATGGACCATATAAGAATGACTTCATCGTATTCAACAACAAATATATTTCAAGCGTGCGGTCTCGAATCCAAATATGGGAAAACCCTACTACGAACGGCACCTACGAATTCTCGGACGAAAACCTGTTTGGCAATGATCAAATTTTGTGGACCTACGATACCACAGGTTTTTATTCATCCATCATGTCCAATGCTCAATACTTACCCAATGGCAATATTCTTACTACAGAGGGTTCTACCGGCGAAATAACAGAAATCACCCCTTCCGGAACATCTGTATGGAATTACATAAACCCCGTGGATAAGTCTACAGGTCCGGTAGTCCAAGGAGATTTCCCTCAAAATAATTCTCTGTTCAAGTGTCGTCGCTATGAAGAAAACTTTACCGGTTTTGAAAATTTCGAGTTGATTCCAGGAGAGCGGGTTGAGTTGATGCCAGAGGAAGACGATTGTCTGATTGTACCTTTTAGTTCTGTGAATACGATAGAATATACTCATCCATTGTTCAGAGCCAATCATCAAACCTTACAAGTCGTAAACCAAGCTGCAATTGGTCACTCATTTATTCTGTATTCCATTACTGGTCAAAAGGTGATGCAGTTTTTTGTCACTTCAATCGATCAATACATTGATATCCGCACTTTACGAACAGGTGTCTATATAATAAGTGGTGGGACATTTGTTCCGCAAAAAATTTTCAAATAGCAGGCAAATAATATCGAACTTGAGAGTAATGAAGAGAGTGAGAGCAAGTTTGGTACAAACATTCGATCCAAAGCTTACCATCAAAAATGAGCCCTCACGCATACCATCCTAAAGGAATGCCGTTTACAGTATTGAAGATTCATTCCTACCCTTATTCATAGCGACTTTTATGTTTATACAAGTAAGTTTCTAACCGTATTTGTTGATTCCCGCACTCAATTAATGAAGCCGTTTAAAAACATATTGTTAACTCCTTTGCAAGTCATTGATCTCCAACTTTTCAGCTTTTTTTCAACCCATAGCTACTGCTATGAATTTCAAAAAGAGCTTCAATTTGAAAATCAAGCACTTACAAATCATTTTAACATACCTTGTTAAACGGCTTCAATGATAAAATTGGAGCTATGATCAATTTTATCCAGGAAAATTTATCTCTTGGTTTAATGGAAATGTTAACCACATTAAATAATTGAAAAGTTTTCATTTCAATCAAATTCTTCGGGCAATAAAACTTCTGGAATTTCACTCATAATTTTCGACTATTCTATTAATCTGCAAATCTATCTTTAGAAATTCCTTCATGTTAATTCTACTTAAAATCACATTAAAATATTTTAATCTCAATGTTAAGCGGGGTAATAATTCGCTCATCATTTGTTTGTTTTTTCATAATTCCATCCTCTCATATTAGATTTTCCATCATACATAGTTTTGCCAAAAATCAAAACTTTAATAAACATGATGAAGAAACATCTACTATTGATGTTCTTTTCAGTTTTGGCATTTTCTCTATTTGCTCAAAACTTCGAAATCGAACACATTACCTCATTTAACACGGGCAGATTTGATGAGGCGGCAGCAGAAATCGTTGCTTTTGACCCCGTAACGCAAAGCGTATTTTTCACCAACGCTGATCAAAATTCAGTAACTGTACTGGATATTAGTGATCTGGCAAATCCTACTTTAGTAGCTGACATTTCGCAAGACCCTTATGGTGCTAATGTAAACTCCGTTGACGTATATGGCAACCTTATAGCCGTAGCTGTAGAAGCGGAAGAGGTTGATGCGAACGGGGTGGTAACTTTTTGGAATACCGATGGTACATTCATCATCGCAGTGGAGGTAGGAGTGCTTCCTGACATGCTTACTTTTACAGCAGATGGTTCAAAAGTACTTGTGGCCAATGAAGGGGAACCCAACGATGATTATACCATTGATCCGGAAGGTTCAGTAAGTGTCATCGATTTATCAAGTGGTGTGGAAAATGCGACATCTACGAATATTGGATTCCAGGACCTGGGCTCCAAAGAAGATATGATTGCTAAAGGAATTAGAATCTACGGACCAAATGCAACAGCGGCACAAGATCTCGAACCTGAGTATTTATGCGAATTACCCGGTCAAAATCTAGCCGTGGTGTCTTGTCAGGAAAACAATGCATTGATCGTCATTGATTTAACAACAAATCTTGCCGTTGGAATCAATCCCATCGGTTTCAAAGATCACAGTATCGAAGGAAACGGATTTGATGCTAGTGATAGTGATGGAAAAATAGACATCAAAACGCACCCGGTGCTAGGGATGTATCAACCAGATGCGATCAAATACGCTCAAATCGATAATCAAGGATTTATCTTTACTGCTAACGAAGGTGATGCTAGAGATTACGATGGATATTCAGAAGAAGCCAGAGTTGAAGATCTAAACCTTGACCCTACGGCATATCCAAATGCAGCAGAATTACAAGCAGAAGAAAATTTGGGAAGACTCAAAACCACAACTGCCATGGGTGACATGGATTTGGATGGTGATATCGACCAAATTTTCTCTTATGGAGCGAGATCTTTCTCGATCTGGAATGCTGTAGATGGTTCACTTGTTTTTGATAGCGGTGACGACTTTGAAAGAAGACTTGCAGATCTATACCCAGACAATTTCAACGCCAATAACGATGACAATGAAATCGATAAGAGATCTGACGATAAAGGGCCAGAGCCAGAAGCAATCGAAATTGGAAGAATTGGTTCAAGAACATATTGCTTCATCGGATTGGAAAGAATAGGTGGAATCATGATCTACGATGTTACCTTCCCTTCTTCTCCAATCTTTGTTACATACATCAACAATCGTGATTTTGGTGCGGATGTAGAAACGCCTGAAGCTGGTGATTTGGGTGTCGAAAGCATTGTATTTGTTCCAGCGAGCCAAAGTCCTAACGGTCAGGATATTCTAATCGCAGCCAACGAGGTAAGTGGATCTATTTCATTTTTTAATATTGGAAGAAAGATCGAAACAAAACTATTTGACGAAGAACTTGCCATCGAAAACTTTGAAGCTCCATTATTTCAAATTCCTCCATCTCCTCTGACTACTCAGGTCGTATTCGTAGGTGGACATGATATAGTACAAACAACGCCAACGTATGGCAATCCAGCAGGAAGAGCAGTCGCCAAAGAGTGGCATGACTTCATCGGTTTCACTCCTGATGAATCTGGAGAGTCCATTGGTTGGATCGGCGTAAATCACGAAATGGTATACAGAGATGATCGTATTGGCGATGGTGGAGGTATGACCGCTTTTCGTATCACAAAAGACGATAATGGCGAGATCGTGATTATGGATCAAACATTAGAAGATGGAAGACAAGGTCAGTTTTTTAATGTAGATTTCGTAAACACCGTTGGAGAAACCGGGATGAATTGTGGAGGGATCAACGCTCCTAATGGCCGAGTTTGGACTGCTGAAGAATGGTACAGAGGGAATACTACCTCCATCTGGAATTCTAGTGCAAGAACGAGCAGTCTGCCCATAAGAGTTGCTGACAAGACAGATGGATTTGGTGTAAGAGACACTGCACTATTTACCATTAATGCACCAGAATTTCCTATAGTTGATGGATTGCAAATTTCAAAGTACGATAACTTCAATTACATGACGGAGGTGGACCTCAAAGAGGCAAAAGCAATCAGAAAACAATACAACTGGGGACGTGCTGGTTGGGAAGGTGGTGCCGTAAGCAATGATGGCATGTACGTATACCTTGGTATTGACGGCTCGCCAGCTGCGTGGGTACGATTCGTAGCAAATACACCTTATGATTTCACAACTGGCACACTAGAAGTGTACAAACAAGATAATGCACCTGGAGCACGATGGATTTCAGTTCCAGAAAGAATAGAAAACGTTTTTGGTGGTCTTACATCATTTGCATGGAGCGTGGGTGCTACTATGTTTATGCGAAACGAATGGGTGACCATTGACCAACAAACTGGAATAGTATACTGGACAGAAACCGGAAGAGACGGAAGTTCTGGGGCAGGTTCTCGATTTGTAGGTGTAAATGAAGACTACAGCGAAGCTTTACCAGCGGCACATCACCATGATTGGGCGGTAACTCAAGGTCTTGAATCATCATTGGTAGCTGACTATCAAGACTGGTACGGAAGAGTGCTTTATTATGATCCGGTAAGCGAAGAAGTAGGTGTAGCTGTAAATGGTGGACCTTTCTTTGAAAACGATCCAACAGTAGAGAACTATCCAAACAAACACCTTTCCAATCCTGATGGCCTTTCCATCCTTACGATAGATGGACAGAGCTTCTTAATGATCCAGGAAGATTTGAATGGGTCTAGTTTTGGAAGAACACCAGAAGGAATAAGCAATAGAATGTGTGAGCTTTACCTTTTGGATGCTCGTCTTGCTCAAAATGCCGATATTGATGATTTGGTACGAGTAACTGCCATACCTGCAGGAGCAGAAATTACCGGAGGGGTGCAAATTGATGATAATACCATACTCATCAATTCACAACATCCAAATCCAAACAACCCATTCCCATATAACCATAGTTTGACAATTGCAATTCATGGTTTTGACGGATTGACAGTGGACGGATTAAAAACCAATAACGAAGGTACAAGTAGTAATATGACTGGACAAGTGGATGTAAACCACATCACCAGAGAGGCGACTTTCACTTACGAATCGGATTTTGCCATTTATGATAGCAATGGAAAGCGAAAAAGTGTTCACCGAAATACAAACGTCGTTTCCATTGACAAATTAGAAAAGGGTGAATATCTAATCCTGGATGCTGATGAAAAGGCATATAAAATTGAAATACAGTAATAGAAAACATTTGGTCGGGCGGGTAGTACTACTCGCCCACAACTGAAAACTACTTATCTAAAGAAATAAACATTCAAATAATGAAAAAATTAGTATCAATTATATTGGGGTTGGTAGCAATTACAGCAACTGCTCAAACTCCACTCTTTGATGAAGAAATTAACATCGAAGACTACGAGGCCAAAGAAGTATTGATGCCTCCTTCACCACTTACCACACAGATTGTATTCGTCGGTGGATACGATGTGGTGCAAACCACTCCAACATATGGCAATCCGGCAGGTAGAGCTATTGCCAAAGAATGGCACGACTTTATAGGATTCACTCCAGACGAAACCGGCGAATCTTTGGGATGGGTTGGTGTAAATCATGAGCAAATTTACGAAGATGACCGCATTGGTGACGGTGGAGGAATGACTGCATTTAGAATCACCAAAAACGCAGAAGGTCAAATCGTAATTATGGATCAGACGTTACCGGATGGCAGACAAGGTCAATACTTCAACGTAGATTTTGTGAATACTGTGGGAGAAACTGGAATGAACTGTGGTGGTATCGTAGGGCCCAATGGTAGAATATGGACTGCTGAGGAATGGTACCGAAGCGACATGGCATCTATTTACAATGGTGTATTCCGAGGCGCGGACAGACCCGACAGTTGGAATCCACACTCTCCTGCCCCAACAACAGCCGGATATGGTGTAAGAGATACTTCAATGTTTACCATCAATGCTCCTGAATTTCCAATTGTGGATGGCTTAGAGATTCCTAAGTATGACAACTTCAACTACATGACAGAAGTTGATCTTAAAGAAGCTAAGGCGATCAGAAAACAGTACAATTGGGGACGTGCCGGATGGGAAGGTGGTGCTATCAGCAACGATGGGAAATACGTTTACCTGGGTATCGATGCTACACCCGCTCCTTGGGTTCGATTTGAAGCGAATACTCCTTTTGACTTTACACAAGGAACCTTGACCGTATACAAAGAAGACAATGCTCCAGGTGATAAATGGATTGAAGTACCGGAAAGAATAGAAAATGTTTTTGGAGGTTTGACCGAATTTGCTTTAACCGTAGGTGCAACCATGTTTGTACGAAACGAATGGGTAACTATTGATCGAAAAACAGGAAAGATTTACTGGACTGAAACAGGAAGAGATAGCAATTCATCAGGTCCTGGCATCATTTTTAGCGGTGTAGCAGATGCCGGTTTCCCTGCTCAGCCCGGTTCTCACCATACTGCAATCGCACAGGAAAGAGGGTTGGCAGATGCTTTTGACGTAGCGTATCAGGATTACTATGGAAGGGTGATGTTCTACGATCCAGCGACAGATGAAATTGGCGTTGTTGTAAATGGAGGTCCTTACATTGAGACTTCACCATCTATCGGTGAGTATCCGAGCAAGCATCTTTCAAACCCCGATGGATTATCTGTTTTAGAGATCGATGGTAAATCATTTTTAATGATTCAGGAAGATTTAAATGGCACCTCTTTTGGTAGAACTCCGGATGGAATATCCAATAGAATTTGTGAATTGTACTTGCTATCCGCAGATGCCGTTAACGCAGATGTAAATGATTTGACAAGAGTAACTGCAATCCCAGCCGGTGCTGAGATCACGGGTGCAATCCAGATCGATGACAATACAATTTTGGTAAATTCGCAGCACCCTAATGCAGACAACCCATTTCCATTTAATCATTCTCTAACCCTGGCCATTCATGGTTTTCAGGATGTTACTACTTCGATTTTTGAGACTCCTCAATTTGAAGGCGAAGGATTAAGCGTATTTCCAAATCCAACTACACGCGAAATTCATCTCTCAGAAACCACGGATTTTGCTATTTACAATGTAGAAGGAAGACGACTGAAAGTATTCCGAAATACAAATCAGGCTGATGTTTCTGACCTTGCGACTGGAGTCTATTTCGTCAAACTGTCTAATGGATCAGCGGTCAAGTTAATCGTTCAATAAGCTAAAACATTGAAGTAGACTTTTTTCATTAGAAGACCGGACCTTAACCCCGCCGGTCTTCTACTCTTTGAAGTGATCTAAAAGCGTTAGTCAAGAGGATTTGTAAGTACCTCGCCTTTCAAAGTCTTGTACGGCAGGCAGGCTTGGTTCTCAAATTGATAGAATTTTGAGAAGCATACCGCCTTACGAGATCTGACGAAAAATTGTGATAAGTTGAGAATCAAGGACTTGCAAATGAATTGATCTGATGTTATTAATTCTACTTTAGGCCATTGCCAAATTAATCACAAGGACGTCGCAGGATTGCACAAAGTTCATTACGATAGTCGTGTCATATGGTGTGATCTTCGTGAAACCTTAGTGTATCCAAGTGCTCGTTGTGGTTAAAAGTCAACATCATACTTAGCTAGTATACCAATGCCTTAAAGTAGAATTAAATCACTTCATCTTTTCTAACTACATACCATCATTTTATTATGAACAATTTCATTAAAATTTCATCCTTGATAATTCTCATAGTTATTGCAATGGGAATATCATCTTTTGTACATCAAAAACCTGATGTATCCATGTCCACCATAGAATTGATCGAAAAACAATACAAGCTTGACTTCAGTGAATTCAAAAAAGCAGTAGATCATCTTGTCGACATTTCCATTTTATTTGACAAAAACCCAACGTTCGAATCTCAAACAGCACTTGAAAAACAGGTAACCCAAACTCGATTGGCTTACAAAAAAATTGAATTTCTTTTAGAGTATTTGGATCCCGAAATGACCATTAAATACATCAATGGTGCTCCTCTGCCAAAACTTATGAAACACGTCCCTGAAATCACTGTTATTGAGCCTAATGGTTTACAAACGATTGACGAATTGACCTTTCTCAGCACATTGGAAGACAAAGAAACGATCAAAAATCTGAGTTTAGACCTCCAGAAATTTGTCTTAAAATCTTTTCAATACCAGTCAAATAAGAAACTGGAACATAGATATGTGATCGAAGCGATTCGGTACGGAGTAATTCGAGTTTTCAGTTTGGGGATTACAGGATTTGATACGCCGGGATCTGGAAATGCATTACCCGAAGCAATAGTATCCATGCAAAGTATGTCCGAAGCTTTCGATCAATACAAGAATATTGGCAACAACAAGGCTTTTGAAGAATTCACTAAAATCAAAAAATGCTTTGAAAGCTCAACTCAGTATTTAAAAGAGAATGAGGACTTTGACACTTTTGACCGCCTGCATTTTCTTACGGAATTTGTGAATCCACTGTACAGCGGCATCCTCAGTTTTCAACAAGCTGCAAATATCGAACTTAAGAAAGAAGCTGATCCAACGCTCTATCCGCACAACTACGAATCCGAGCATATCTTCGACAGTGGTTTCTTTAATGCTGCGTTTTACACACAAATCGCTCAATCCGATCTTACCGATCCAAATAAAATTGAATTGGGGAAAATGCTGTTTTATGATCCTGTTTTGTCAAAGGAAGTGAATATGAGTTGTGCATCTTGTCACCAACCACATAAGGGCTTTACGGATGGATTGCCAAAATCAAAAACGACAAAAGAAGGTGTGTTTACAGAGCGCCACGCTCCTACGCTGATCAATTCTGCCTTGTATGGAAGATATTTTTGGGATATGCGCGAATACGATTTAGAACGACAAATCAAGCATGTTGTACACAATGAACTGGAATTTAATATTGATTTTATTGACCTCGCAGATCGCTTGAAAGAAAGCGAAGAATATGTACACCTGTTCGAAACGGCATATGGCAATAGAGATAAATACAAGATTTCGACATGGTCCATTTCCAACTCTCTGGCAGCCTATGTCAATAGTCTAACAAGTTATAATTCTGAATTTGATCAATACGCTCGCGGTGAAACGACCGATATTGCCCCTGAGGTTCGTGATGGATTCAACATATTCATGGGCAAAGGAGCTTGTGGTACTTGTCATTTCGCTCCATCTTTTAGTGGATTGGTACCCCCATTTTATACCGATTCAGAGTCTGAGGTATTGGGTATAACAACAGAATTTGATACTTTAAATCCAGTGGCGGATATGGACCTGGGCCGACGCTATAACGGTCTTGCTGAAGAAGAAGCCGATCATTATTTGCGTTCGATAAAGACAGTAACTGTGAGAAATGCTGGCATTACGGCACCCTACATGCACAATGGCTCATTGGAAACATTGGAAGAAGTCATGCACTTTTATAATCATGGAGGTGGTGCAGGTTTGGGTCTTGATATCCCAAATCAGACGCTACCCGATACTCCTCTGGGGCTTAATACTACAGAGATCAATAATCTGATTGCCTTCGTAGAATCCCTGACTGACACCCTTGGAATGACAGATATTCCCGATCGTCTTCCAAACTTTGAAGGCCACCCCAAATGGAATGAACGATTGACCGGTTATCAAACTAACTAAACGGATATAGCTAGTAGTTAGAATTGTGCGGCCGGATCCAAGATGAAGAAAATTGGGTTCGGCCTACTTAATTTAAAGAGGTTGCCAAATCACAATTTGGTGCTTACTAAGATGGCAATACTAAATAAGTTGTAATTCTGAAGGAATTTAACCTTCCGGCCTTGGATTGCAATCCAGAACTGAAAATCTGTCGAAAATCAAATTTTTGGCGGCTTTTTTGACCAAAAATGATGACATAATTAGAAGTGCTTAACGTTAACACGCCATCTTATAAAAAATATCACTCAATCTTAAGCGAGTATGCTAAATGAAGTAAACACTCCTTTTCAGGATTTTGAAAATAATTATATTTGGTGCTGATTATCATTTGTAGTAATGGAAAAGTTTTGGAGTCTCGCCAATATAAATGTATACAAGATTCTTTGTCCGCCTAAGCTCAAAGGCTATAACGATGCGGTGGGAAAAAAGTACTCCAAAGAGGATGTCATCTACTTTGAAAAAAACAAGGATTACAACGTATATCTGGTAAGTGGTGGCAAGGTAAAACTTATAAACTACGACGAAAATGGGAATGAGATCGTTCGACAAATCATCACCAAAGGGGGCCTATTTGGAGAAAGTTTGATCCTGGGTACGACCGAACGCAATGAATATGCTGTGGCTTGTGACAACAATACGGCAGTATGCAGCATGAATCTGGAAACCATGAAAGATCTCATGCGCAAGAACGAAAACTTTTCTACGGCCATTTACAAAATGATAGGATTGAAAATCAAAAAAATAGAGCGCAGGCTGGATATGCTGGTAGGAAAAGATGTGAAATCAAGGGTGGCCTGCTATCTGTATGATCGATATGAAGAAGAAGGAACAAGTCAATTTCCAAATCACCTCTCACAAAAAGAATTAGCTTCCATTCTGGCCGCCACCAGAGAATCCATCAATAAGGTGTATAAAGATTTACGCAATTCCAGCATAGTAGAAATCACAAGAAAGCACATCAAAATTCTGGATCCGGATCAACTCAAAAAAATGTCAGAGTAAAGACATTCAATCTTAGCGAAGGCCAAGTGTGAACCAGTTCACATTTAATGAAGGCATTCCTATTCATCTTTGAAGTATTAAAAAACAAAATGCTCGAAGAGATGAGAGAAATGGTATTCATTGTCTTTAATGCACCACATGCCTTTTCAAGTTGTAGTAAAAACAAAGACACTATTCCATCGCTGAAAAAATATTCGATATCACGATAGAGCAATTGTAATTTGATTTTTATTAGTTATGAGCGGTGTCTTTATTATGTATGGGCGAAAGGCGCTGCTCTTTTTAAAACCACCACAAAATGAAAAAAATAATATTTATTCTTAGAGTCGTAGTAGCTATTATCTTAGTCCAGACCTTGTATTTCAAATTTACGGCACACCCGGATAGCGTTTACATTTTCTCCACCGTCGGTCTGGAACCATTTGGAAGAATAGGCATTGGCATCGCCGAACTTATCGCTGCCCTTTTGATCATGATTCCCAGAACGGTTTGGTTGGGTGCTGGCATGTCATTGGGCATTATTTCCGGAGCTATTTTTATGCATCTTACCCAATTGGGTGTTGAGGTTAATGGAGATGGAGGGACGTTGTTTTTCCTAGCAGTAGCTGTGTTTGTGTCCAGTGCTGTGGTGTTATGGACTGAGAAAGAGAATATACCTTTTCTATCTAAATTAGTCGGAAAAGAGGAAATTCGAGAAAAAGAGTTACAGGTTAATGTTTAACCATTAAGAGGGCAAAGGCATCACAAAGGAATCACGAAGTTCACATTTAATAAATCTTGTAAACTTCGTGCATTCTTAGTTCTTCACTAGAGTATAATTTCCATTTTATCTGTTCTAAAAAAAG
>JBCCVV010000157.1:0-15699 GCA_039194925.1 Bacteroidota bacterium | reverse complement strand
TTGGTCCATACCCACACTGGCAGAAGTGCAATCGTTATTAGAACTCGATGAGGTCTTAATAGATTATTACGAAGGCACGGAATCAATATACGCTTTGGTAATTACCAAAACAGATAATCATTTTGTAAGAATCAATTCTGCACATAAAGTAAGAAGCTTAATTGGTGATTATTACGATCATATTCTTACTAAGAAAACTACTTCTAAGGATACCTCCACATTATCAAAAAGACTTTATCAAAACATCGTTGCACCACTAGCCCCATATCTAAAAGAGAGGGTCATCATAAGCCCCAATGGCATTTTATTCCAAATACCATTTGCAGCATTGGAAACATCTTCACAAATGGGGGACAGACATTATATGATCTATGACCATGCAATCTCGTATACTCCTTCGGCTTCCTTTTTTTACTTTATGAGAAAAATTAAAGAGGAGCATAAAATTAGGAAAGCTCTGTTGGTTGCTCCTGAGTTTGCTTTAAAAGGAAATGGCAAAAAGACGATTGCGATGCGTTCTGAATATTTTCCGCTCAAAGAGAATATTCACGAAGTAACGGCTATTTCCAACTATTTTTATAGAAGTGAACTCTTAAAAGACAGCAGTGCTACCAAAAGTGCCACCCTGCATAATATGTCTGAAGCGGACATTATTCATTTTTCAAGCCATGCCAAATCGAATAAGGATGCTCCGGAAAAATCGCATATGGTATTTTATCAAAAGACAGGCTATGAAGAAGAGGATTACAAATTGTACTTTGTCGATATCTCCGAAAGAAATATCAAGGCTAAGATGGTCGTCCTTAGTGCGTGTGAAACCAATTTGGGTAAAATAGTGAAGGGTGAGGGAGCTATGAGCCTGGCCAACAGTTTTTTCTACGGTGGGGCTCAAGGCGTTGTCGCCAGTTTATGGTTGGTAGATGATCAAATGGCAAAGGAATTGATGAGCAGCTTTTATACATATCTTGACAAAGGATTTCCAAAGGACCTTGCGCTACAGAAAACGCAAGTTGATTTCCTGAAAGAACATGATGGCGTTCGATCAAATCCATTTTTCTGGTCCGCATTTTCAGTCAATGGAGATACGAGGCCTTTGCACTTTCGAAGACCAGACTTTTATTTGAAATGGATGCTTTTCGGATTAGTAGCCGTATTTTTTTCTCTTTATTTAAGAAGACACTTAAGGAATAAGGCTTCTAAAAATCTACTAAGCTAATTCCTGCTGATATGTACTAGTTTATAATCAAAACAGGGTAATCCTGAACATTTGAATTTGACCTTACACGCATTGTATACAATCCATTTGCCAATTGATCCACATCTAGAGTTAAATTATTTATAGAGTTGGTGATTTGTGAGTGACACACTTGTCCTAAAGCATTCATGAGCGAAATGGAGAATCTGCCGTCACATCCCTGACATTCGAGATTGATGGAATTACGCACGGGATTTGGGAATATATTAATCTTCATTTCATCAACTATCGAAGTAGAAACCGTTACACACTCGGGTTCCCCACCTTCCTCTTCCATAAACGATCCATTATCTACATACCAATTTTGCCACACTCCACCATTTCCGGTTTTCCAATCCTTAAGATCGAATGTATTTGTTCCATCAAGCGTACCTTTTACCGCGTAAGTTTTTATCGCCTTGCCCTCTCGATTCCAATTCAAAGTATTTCCATCTGAACAATTTTCTGGAGTGAAATCATCAAGCTCGCAATTCGTTTGAATAAAATAAGCGTTGTCGTCAAAATCCGGGTATTGACCATAGACATGAGCGATACCATCCGCGCCAATGCATACGGCCGTGAATTCGTCACAAGCGATCCCACGGGCATTTATACCATAATCCGTTAATATTCTGGCCAGGAAGGTCACATGTCTCCCTTTTCGATCTGGATCATCATAATGGGTATCTGTAATCACATCGGATAAGATGGCATTATCAAGGAATGGCTGCGAATCAACGGTTGCATTGGGATCATACGGATTGGCCAAAGCAGATTCTGAGGTGATGGTATTGTTTTCGGCAGAAAAATAATATCCACCCAAAATAGCCATGCCCGCACTCGTGCCGCCTATTACAATATTTCGCTCTGTAATTCCCGCATTGATTAGACTGTCAATAGCAGTGTCGCGCCAAAATGAAACATAATTCCACTGATTGCCACCCGCTATCCAAATGGCTTCGGCATTACGTATTTTAGTATGGATGTAGACTTCTTCGCTCGCCGCAGCTTCATTCCATACAATAGTTTCCACAGAATTGACGGGAATTCCCAACTCAGCATACATGTATTCGTTGTATCCATCCGAACCACTCGCTCTAATGACCAAAACGTCACCCCCATTTGCTCTTTCTAAAAACCATTTCATGGCTTCGTCTTCCTCGGTTGATCCTCCCATCATGCATATTCCACCCATGGGCGAGGTGACTATATTGTTCGTATTCCCGGTAAAGTAAGCGGTGAAAGATTGTGCATTTCCAAATTGGAAGAAGAAAATTACAAGGAAGAGAGTCAAAAGATGAAGTCGCATAAAAATTAGTTTTAAGATGTTAACAGGCCTTTAATGGATGCATTTCTGTTTTTGAATGCATTACAAGTTTATAGAATCTTCCTAGAAATGAATGAATTTAAAGCGCTTTTTATTCATAAATTGACGATTATTATTTTTTAACATATCAAAGAAACTGTTCTGGAAAAAGGCTTATAAAGAAGCTAAATTCGTCGATTAGAAGGGGAAGAAGAAAATTTTGAGAAGAGAAAATTGAAAAAAAATGAAAACATCTGTAACCTTTTAAATTAAACCCTGTACTTACATCATAAACATCGAAAACGCTTGACTGCTACAGACGAAGATATAATGAATTTGGTTGTGAAAGGAGATATTAAAAAGGCTTCTGTTTTGTTTGATCGATATCATGTGAATGTCTACAGTTATCTTCTTAAAGTGAATCGGGATAAAATGCTGGCGGAAGACTTAACCCAAAATGTTTTTGAAAAAATGATAAAGTACAAATCTTCCTTTGATGGTAAAAAGAGTTTCAAAGCATGGTTATTTACCATTGTTCGAAATGCGAATATCGATCATCATAGAAAGCGAAAGTATGATTCATTGGACGATAGCTATTTACAGGTGGAATCAACTGAGAGAGATGCTCAAAAGCAACTGGAATCCAAAGAGGGAAGTGCACATCTCATGGCAGCCATTAATATGTTGCCGGAAGAAGAAAAAGAGATTTTAATGCTTTCCAAATTTGAACGGCTTAAGTATGCAGAGATTTCGAGGATTATGGGCTTGTCCGAATCCGCACTAAAAGTGAAGGCACACCGTAGTATAAAAAAACTGAGGACGATCCTCGTAAATGATTTACGATATGAATATTGATCAATTTGAAGATAAAATGATCCTGGCCCTGGAAGGTGATCTCAGCGATAAGGAGTATGAGCAGTTGATGCAAGAGATCGAGGCGGATGAAAATCTGAAAAAGATATGGAGGGGATATAGAGAATTGTATAGTGATCTGAATTCCATACCTCAGGATAAACCTTCACCAAAAGTCAAAGAACGATTTGATGTCTGGTTGGAAGATCAAATACCTTCTACGGCGAAAGTAGTCGATTTTGCTCCTAAAGATGTTAAAAAAGGTCCTGTAATTTTATGGAGAAAATGGGCTGGGGCAGCGGCAGTATTCATTGGGTTATTTGCGTTTTGGAACCTGTACGAACACAATCGTCAGGTAGAAGATACCCTGGCAGATGTAAGCTTGCAAATGGAAGAATTAATGGATCAACAGTCTTCTACTGCAAGGATTAAAGCCATTAGGGTTAATTATAACCCCAACACTACTTCGGTAGATGATAAAATGATTCAGGTATTAATCGATGTTTTAAATCAAGATCAAAGTAGTAATGTACGATTGGCGGCAGTGGAGACATTAGCACTATACATAGAACAAGAAAGAGTCCGTGAAGCATTGATCTCCAGATTGGCTGAAGAGAGAGATGGTGGAGTGAAATTATCGATCATTACCAGCCTTGGGCAACGACAAGACGAAACATTTAAATCAACATTAGAAAAAATTGTGAATGACGATTCGCAAGAAAAATTTGTAATTGATGAGGCGCACATGCAGCTGATTCGCTTCAATGAGGTTGATATTTAAAGATTGAAGAGATTGATAAGATTTTAAAGATTGAAAATTGTCCTTTCGAACGAAGTCGAGAAATGGAGATTTTATCCTTTGGATGGAAGCCGATGAATTGAAGAACGTTTTAAAAATTTAAAAAAGACAAAAAATGAAAAAATATTTAACACTAACTATCGCAATTGCTTTTGTATTGGGAAGTAGTACTCTGGCAACAGCCCAAAAAAGCTCAATGAAAGAACACAAGACTGCCATGACAAGTGGAACGGTGAATATTGTGAACATTAATGAACTAATTATTGAAGGATACAGCGGATCGGATGTGGTCGTATCTACCATGGTCGAAAAAACGGAAGGAGATGATCGCGCTGCAGGATTAAAGCTATTAAATTCTCTTGGTTTGGACGATAATACTGGATTTGGCATTTCCGTAAGCAAAGACGGAGATAATCTCAACATTCGCCAGATATCCAAAACGTGTTCGTGTGATAAGATAACGGTCAAAGTTCCTTCAGGTGTAAACGTCTCTGTGACACACGATAACTATAATGCTGATCTGCTACAAGTGAAAAATATTAGTAGTGAATTGGAAATTACGACCAATTATCATGATGTACATCTGGAAGATGTGACTGGTCCAATGGCTGTTAAAACGGTTTATGGTTCTATCGAGGCCAAATTTGATAAAGTCAGCCAGGCAGGTTCTGTATCCCTTTATTCGGTGTACGAATTGGTAGATGTTACCATTCCTTCAAGTTCGGGCATGAATGTCACATTATCCGCACCCAGTGGAAATGTTTATTCCAATGCCGATGTAAGTATCACCAAAAGTGAAAACAATTCTCACGGATCGTGTAATTCGGGGTCTACCATTATGGGAACAATTAATGGCGGTGGTGTAGAGTTTAGTGTGAAATCCGCTTACGAGGATGTTTACTTTAGAAAGGCCGAATAAGAAAATCCTTACCAGTAATTCAGTTTTTTATACCTCGAGCCATGTATGACGAGGATGCATGGCCTGGGAATTTCTTGGCTACCATTAACTATTCTAACTAACCTTAGTTTCATTATGAAAAATCTCATTTCAATTTGTCTTTTCAGTCTTTTATTTATCACCTTCTTAGCCGGCCAAGAAGTGCAGACAATAGATATTCAAAATCTACAAAGCAAAACCCTCATGGTCGAGTCTGATTATTTGGATATGAAAATTGTGACATGGAATAAAGATTATGTCCAGATTCAATCCGACGTTCAAATCAATTCTGGTGAGGATAATGACGCGCATGAATTGGAAACAAAAAATACGAGCGAAGGAATTGTTATTCATTCAAAAATCAATACAGAAAACATTCAAAAAATGGTTATTCTGATCGATAATGAAGGAAAGAAGTCCTACATACCAGTGGATAAATGGGATGAAGACAAAAAGGAAAACCATTTTACGAGCATAAACTTTGGCTTTGATATTGAAGGAATGTTGACCATCTCAATTCCTGAAGATATGGATGTAAAGCTAGAATCTATTTATGGCGATACACAAGTGAATGGTTCATACAGTTCGATCGAAGTCCATAGTACCTATGGCTTAATTGAATCTAAGTTGGATGATTTAAATGCGCTGAAAAATGCACAGTTTAAGTCAACGTATGATATCGTTGATCTGGCCCTGGATAAAAATAGCAATGTAAATCTAAATTTGCAGACTTCTTACGGTGAGGTATTTTCAGATTTACCACTTCAGTCTCTTACCAAAAGAAAACATTCGAATCATGATGATTGTTATGGTACGTCCGGAGCGTATGTTTTGAATGATGGAGATGTACAGATAGATATTGTAGCTACCTACGACAATATTTACCTTAGGTCGTATTGATACAAATCATAAATGGCATTTCTGTAAAGTCTCAGTTTACTCTGACTATGAATTTCTTTACCATTAATGGAATGAATTTTACCCATTGTCTTTAGTGCTAGATTGTAGGTTGTTTTAACTAAATTGTTAGTAGAGTAACTAAAAAATTAGTTTTATTTTTAAAATGATGCAACCATCCCAAAAGTGCGTGGTCTTTCTTGTGTTGAAGTTTTGAAGACTGATACCAACAAACTAACTAAAAACTTAAAACATGAAAAAGCATGCACTTATGCTCATGGGATTGCTATTCCCTTTAACAATATTTTCGCAAAGAGAGATTACGGCTTCCAGAATTGAAAGTGAAATTGTAATTGATGGAAAACTAGACGATGATGCCTGGTTAGATGCTGAAGTAGCAACAGATTTTATCAATTGGCAACCGCTGGCAGGTGCAAGTCCTTCGAATGCTACCGAAGTAAAAATTGTATACGATGATAGGGCCATCTATGTAGGGGCATTTATGAGAAATAACGCAAGAGAAGAAATTCAAACCGAATTAGCGGAGCGTGATAATATTGGAAATACCGATTGGTTTGGTTTTGTGCTAGACACCTATGGCAATGGAAACGATGGTTCGGAATTTATTATTTCAGCAACCGGAGTACAATTTGATGCCAAGGTTTCTGCCAATGGTGAGGATGCCAACTGGAATGAGGTTTGGTATAGCGCCGTACAATTGACAGATAAGGGGTGGTATGCTGAATTGAAGATTCCTTATTTTGCACTGCGTTTTCCAAAAGCTGAACATCAGAATTGGAGAGTGAATTTTATGCGCAGAATGGCAGCTACAGGAGAGAAGTCTTCCTTCCAATACATTGATCCTCTTATTGATGGTTTTATTAATCAATCCGCAATTTTGAAGGGCGTTTCGAAGATAAAATCACCTATTCGACTCTCTTTATCGCCATATATCACTGCTTATGCGCAGCATAATCGCTCCGGCGGTGAAAGTCCAACGTCATCCACAGGATATAGCTACAACGGTGGATTGGATTTGAAATATGGTATAAATGAGGCGTTTACTTTGGATATGACACTGATCCCGGATTTTGGACAAGTGCAGTCCGATGATCTGGTTTTGAATCTGTCTCCTTTTGAGGTAAGGTATGCAGAAAACAGGGCATTTTTTACAGAGGGAATAGAGCTGTTTAGTCGAGCAAATCTATTTTATACTCGTAGGGTTGGAGGGCAACCATTAGGGTATTGGGATGCTTCCAACCAAGCCCAGCACAATGAAGAGTTGATCGAGAATCCGGGAGAAACTCAATTGTATAATGCGACTAAAATATCTGGGCGTACACGTTCAGGATTGGGCATAGGCGTGTTTAATGCAGTAGCCGGATCGACTCAAGCCATTTTAAAAAATAGTGAAACGGATGAAGTAAGACAAGTCATGACGGGACCATTGACAAATTACAACGTTTTGGTATTTGATAAAAATCTACCTAATAATTCTTACATAAGTCTGATCAATACCAACGTGTATCGTATGGGAAGTGATTTCTACAATGCAAACGTGACCGGTACTGAATTTGATATTCGTACCAAAAATCAGAAATGGGGCTTTAATGGAGATGCCTCTGTTTCACAGTTGATTTATGCCAATGATGATAATATCAATGGTTTGAAATATAATGTAGAATTTGGGAAGATCTCAGGCAATTGGACTTTTGATATTTCGGTTGCGGGTAAAAGTAAAAATTACAACAACAATGACTTGGGCTATGTTACAGAGACAAATATTCGGGAATATGATTTTGGTACCCTCTATCAAGTGACAGATGGATGGAAATTTATGGATCGAGGTTTTTTTTGGTTTAACATGTGGACGAATACAACCTATGATCAAAATAAGTTTTCGAGTATTCATTTTAATACAGGATTCTGGCTTCAGACCAAACAACAATGGATTTTCAACTTGTGGACGAATTATCGGCCGTATACGAATGATTTCTATGAGCCACGCCAGGATGGACGATTTCTATATCGCCCAGGGTTTTACAACATGGGATGGTGGGCTGGATCAGACGAGCGTAAGAAATTAAGAGTGGGAGCCAGAGTCTTTGGGCAGAAGTTTTTCGAAGAAGGTTCAGGTATATTCAGTTTCAATGTCGATCCCAGGTATCGATTTACGGATAAGTTCACTGTCTTTTTAGGGTTTTATACCAATTACGATTACAATGTCCGAGGCTGGGCCGATGTTGATGATGCCAATGAACCGGTTATAGGTATAAGAGATCAGGTTACTGTGAACAATTCGATTGGAATCAATTATACGTTAAACTCGACGATGGCGCTAAATTTTAGAACCAGACATTATTGGAGTACCGTGGTGTACAATTCGTTTCATTCACTGGAAGATAATGGACGATTGGGCATTACCGATTATAACCAATTCAATGATTTTAGTTTTAACCTCTTTAATATTGATTTGAATTATACATGGCGGTTCGCTCCTGGAAGCGATATTATAGTAGTTTGGAAAAATAGTATTGCCGGAGGTGAGCATAGTGAATTGATTGATTTTTCCAATCGGTCCTATTCGGATGGCCTTCGTTCCTTAGGAGATCTGCCACAGACGAATAGCATCTCAGTTCGTTTGGTATATTTCCTTAATGCTGCAAATTATTTATAGATGTTGGTACATGAAGCGACTAATTAATTTATGTTGCAAATGAAGAAGAGCAGGCCAATTTAATGACCTGCTCGTATGGAAAGCTCAAGGGTATGGTTTTTTATATCTGCCTCATAAAATGCTGGCGTAACAACTGATTTGCATTTTACTCGCAGCGAACATACCTATCGCACAATTAAAATTCGCTTGGTATACATCTCTCCATCCATATTTATGCGCAACATATAAACTCCTGCTTTTATGCCGGATACATCAATTGTTGACATGATTTGATCACTCATTTTTACGTCTAAAGACATGTGTTTGCGATTGCTGGCATCTAGAAGTTCTACTTTCGCCATTCCTAGAAATGTAGTGTGTTCAGGAACCAAATGCACTTGATTTACCACTGGATTAGGGAATGCTGCAACAAAACCCTCTTGACTTACCACCACATCTTTACAAAATAGCTCTTTGCATTGTTTGCCATCCGGCTGAGTTCGTACCACCGAGATGCATACGGAATACTCCCCAGGCCCTGGAAAAGTATGGGTTATAGATTGATTTCCCGAAGTTAGGTATGAAACCTGTTGCTCCTTAAAATCCCATACAATTTGATCACAGGCTCCCAGATTACCCACAGGTGAGAAGATGTATTCAAATGGAACTCCCGAAGGGTCGCAATTTATTCCTTGTGCTACTGCTTCTTCAAACGCCGGACCACACATACAATCAACCTGAGTCTCGCACTCCGGTACTTCCAGCACTGTTTTGAATTGACAGCAATCTTCATGATTGTCGAATTGATCGTTGGCATGCAAGGTGGTGATGATGCAGAGGTCCGGACCAATATCCGCAGTTACATTCAAGACAATAGTAAATGGTCCAAAGGTTTGCATGGGTGGCAATCCATTAAGATTAATATAGGTGTCGAATGGGTTGAGGATATCCAATCCAAAATCAATGAATGCGGTGTTCATGGTATCCATTGAAGTATTGCTGATGTATCCGGTAAATACCCAAGTCCCATTTGGACCACAGAGCAACGAGGTGTTTTCAGTCAGGTAGCCACAATCTCCAGGGCATAAAAGAGAAATTGTATCTCTGCAAAATACATCTTCTTCGATCATCCATTTTATCTCAACATCGACATATGGAGTAGCATTGTCTCCAATACAAATTGTCGGCAAAGGTGTATCACCCAAAGCAATGGTTGTATTTGGGCCACTATTATAATCTAAGGAGGCAGTCGTAGAACTTAACGATGACACATCCCATACGGAAGAAGTTGGATTGAAGATGTCGAAGGTGGCACTAGGTGATAATACACAAAGATCTATTCCGGTGAAAATCATGTCATCAAAATAATTATTCACTGTTACTTCGTAGCAGCATTCATCCAATGCAGCTGAATCTATGCCTAATACATAAACCATATCGCAAGGAGTGCATCCCGGTAAGAATACACAGTAGGTGGTATCCACAGAACAACAAAGTGCGCCTGGGTTTTCGTTCGGATCAAATTGATGCCCAACCAGATTATAACAAAAGGTTTGATTGGCTGGATTACTTCCCAGGATTGACAGGGATAGGTCTATACAATCTCCCGGTAATAACGGATTGCCACTTAAGTCGATTTCGCTCGGATTGAGCATTATACCTTGTGGCGTCAATTCGAGGAAGTCGATGTAAGAGATTGAATAGGCGGCATCCATAGGGTTGCATAATGTTACATCATAAATCAAATTGCCGTCTGAGTCACAGTAGATCGAATCGCTTTGCACGTAAATGCAATCGGGTTCGACCAGACAGTCCAGAGCTAATGTGTCCGAACATAGAATCGCTCCATCTTCTCCTTTCCAATCGGCAATGACCTCAACTGGATTATTCGTCGCATTTTCCAAACAGATCGTTGCAAAACCCAATAGAGGTCCTTGGGGTAATGGATTTCCTGATGTACCATTTTCAAAGGAATTAAGTGATGGCACCGAAGACGCTACGCTTAATAAGGTGTTTACAGATCCGGGATCCAGGTCTAAATCTGCATCATTCGAAGATAAATCCAATACATAAAATATATCCTGATTCACACTGTAACTAAAGGCATAGCAACATCCCTCTAGTCCGGCTGGTAGAAACGTAGAGATGTCGGTATCACCTGGACGACAACATGGAATCATTTCCAGGTAAAGTGTATCGGAGAAAGCTTCACAATCAAATTCATTGGTGCCGGCAAAATTATATGCTCCGCTCTGCGAAACAATAATACATTCCATTCCTGTATACATAGGTTGAAGAATACCTTGGTAATACCACTCATAAGAATCCAAACCAGATGGAGCGCAAATCGTATCGGGATCACAAGCTGTATAACATCCATACGGAATGATGCATAGATCTGGCAATGGGTTTACATTGATAAAGGTATCTCTTGAACATCCAGATATAAGATCGGTTACGGTCACATAGTAGGTGCCTTCGAGGATGACATCTATTACCGGACCGTTTTCTGTTGTGCTCCAATTGAAATCTACAGGCCCGGGAAATGTGGTGCTAGCAGTAAGTGTGGTGACAGTACCTTCACAGAGAATAGGATTGGAAGGTGTGATCTGTACATCAGGACTAATGAAATAATCAATTAATACCATGTTGCTGCCTGGACAATTATTTCCATCTACAATATCCAAATTAACATCAGTGATAAGATTTAATGCATCGTAACAAATGGTGATGGAATTGTTCGTATTACCCGTTGGGCCTAAGTTGGTGGTCCAAGTATAATTATATCCAGCTACATTTGGGGCAAAGAGGGTAGTACAACCTTCATCGCAAATTATTGGATTACCTGTTATCGTAGCGTCAACGGGAGGATAGACTACCACCTCAACAGAATCCGGTATAAATGTGCAGCCATTCAAATCGGTAACTGTCACACCATGGATGCCTGCTGTATTTACAATGATTGAAGAGGTAATTGCTCCTGTAGTCCAACTGAATTGACCTCCGGAAGGAGCGTTTAATTGTATACTTTCTCCTGGACATAAGAAAAGATCATTCGCATAGGTAATTGGACCGGGATTCGGAGCAGGATGAACAACAACACTTTCAATATCCGAATTGGTACAACCGTTTTCATCCGTCACGGTCAGCGTAACCATATATGTGCCCGCCGAAGTGTAGGAATGTTTTGGATTTTCCCCACCGTTCGAACTCATATCACCAAATTCCCAATTCCAGCCGACGATGCCTGTATTATTGCTATTTGAAAACATAAACGGTTTGTTGATGCATGTATCAGGTGGCATTACTATGATATCGGCTATTGGAGGTGGGTTGACATTGATGACTTTAAATTTAATCGCTATACAAGTATCAGGATTGGAAATGGTTAATGTTACTGTGTAAGGGGTTGTAGTGTTTACATTGCTGTAGGTATGTGTGATTGGTGTTCCCGTTCCCGTATTTCCATCACCAAAATCCCATACATATGAATTCGGAGCCGCTCCCGTTATCCAGGATGATATGCTTGTAAATGTAAACTCACCACAATCATAAATGAAATCAAAATCTGCCGCCAATGGAATGCATACAGCCGTTGTATCCGAGACAGTACAAGTCATGGAACTATCGGCACTAAGGGCAGTTCCATACATGTAGGCAATGTAATATCCAGCTTCAGTATAGGTGAACGTAGGAGCGGTAATAGGCCCCGTATACGCATTACTAAGCGAAGGATCATTAAAGTTCCAATTGGTAATGGTAACATCCGGAGAATTATTTGTGGTAAAGTTGATTTTGTTACATTCGGGTTTTGCTGGACTACTGGAAACACTAGCAGCTGTGCTTAATGGCAGCGTACAACCTGGGGGAGAGATGATACACGAATCTTGAGAAACCAGCAAGGTGTTGCTTTGAGCCATGCAGCCCGAAACAAGATCCGTAGCTATATAATAATACTGACAATTGCCTATGACACCATTATTGGTATGTGTAAGTATAGGAGAAGTCTCCGGATCTGGAGAGAACGTGCTCCCATTCGTACTCTTGAACCAATCATAAGAATAAGAGCCAACAAGGGCTTGGAGTTCTACCGTATTACCCGCATCCTGAGTACATAGACTTAACAGATCAGGAGAAGTCAAATTCACATTGGGAATTCCATTTTCAAATACTTCATAATTCGCAATAGCAATACATCCATTTGGCTCGGTAATTTCTACCACATAATTTCCAGGTGCGGAAACATTTACAGTTTGCGAAGTGGTATTGGATGGTGAAGGTGCTGGTGTAGTCCAATCGTAGCTCGCACCAGAGGTAGAGGCTGTAAGTGTCACTCCAACAGCCCCTGTGCAATACGGCATGTTTTGGGTAATCGTTGCCAGTGCTGCCTCAGAAAGACTTATTATTCTGGATATTACCAAGGTGTCATTGCACAGTGTCAATGTACAGCAGATCGTATCTACTCCTACCATATCGTTCCATTGGATGTCAACTACTGGTCCGGTATCGCCAGAGACAATGCTCCCACTCAGGTTATCTTTTATTTCCCAGGAAAAATTTACATCAGGGTCGACAGGGAGGGGAGATAGGTTGTAAGACATGATCTCATTGACACATGCTCCCGGACCATTGATAGAGTATCCGTTTCCGATACTTCTTCGAGAAACGGGGCAATAGATGGTATCCGAAGAGCATTCCGGATCATTAAGTTGGGATTGATATGCACCCACGATATAAGGTCCAGGACTGTTCCAAATGATAGTTACAGGATTTCCAGTATTTATTCCATTTAAAAAAGTTCCACCCGTAACGACCCAGTTGAATTCTGTAGCTGGGATGGAAGTTAATCCAAAATAGGTAACGGTATCTCCTTCACAAACATCTTTCGGACCTTCGATTGCATCCATTGAAGGTACTTCGACAATCTCTATAGTCTTGTATATAGTATCGTTGCAATAAGGATTTGGACTGGATGGGTACACTTTTATGTCATAATATCCAGAAATTGAAAAGGAAGTTGTAAGTGACATCATCCCTGGTAGAGTGGTGATCGTAGTAGGACCAATCGGAGGGGCTATTTCCCAAATGAATTGTAAGGGAAATACTGTGGATGGCATTGCTGGTCCAGCATTGAATGTGATGGGTTCGTTGAGGCAAAATCTATTTTCATTCGGATCATCCAATTGAAATCTTGGTAGAATGGAAACGTCTAATTCTGCATATCCTGCACAATCTGCTGGATCATGTCCAACAATACCGCCCAGGAAATCACTTTGGTAATTCACTACAATAGTGGCCGAGGTAGCCGATCCATTCCAATTGACAAAAATAGAATTGCCATCGCTGGTAAATGTCCCTGCCGTAGGAGGTATTATGTCCCATTCATACTCTACTGTAGGCCATTTCGGGACGGAATAAAATTCTCCTGAAGGATAACAAACGGTGTCTTTACCTGAAATAGTTGTTAGTGTTTCTATAATTGGAATAATAGCAGTTGTAGGTTTTGAGCAGTAGTTGGCATTTGTACATCCGGTTACCAAAAGGCTTACCTCGCCATATGGACCATCTCCCCATGGCACACAGAGTGTATCTGAGTTGGTAATGGTTCCTTGAGGTAGTACATTGTTGCCATCGGCGTCCATTGCACTCCAGGAAAACATGCATCCAGGCCCAATATCTTCTGTCCAATATTTAGTAGTATCTCCTTCGCATAATGTTGAAATCCATAAAATTTCCGGGCCTTCGAGGTTTAAGATCTCAATGGGTCTTACAATCGTATCCGCGCAACAGCACAATGGATTCATCTCATCGTCAATATTATCTTGAACAACGATCAACGTTACATTATAGAGTCCAGATGAAGTATATTCATGAGATACAATCGGACCTGATCCAAGCACTCCATCGCCAAAATCCCAAAAGAAATGATCGCCGCCTAATCCTGTGCTTTGAAACGCTACTGGCGTATTGAGACATCCACAGCCTCCGGCAATCGAGAAGTCGGCCATAGGAGACTCCAATACTTCGATACAATAATCAGTAGCATCTCCGCCCACATCTACCGTAAGAGTGTACGACCCTGGCCCTGGCCATAAAATCTGTACTTCGTAATTATTAACAGTGGGAATAATCTGTGCAGAAGGACTGGTCGACCATAAAATGGATTGTCCCAATGCCTCATCTACAAAGTAATTCACAGGAGTACTGTCACAGGCGTAATATGTGATTTTTTCACTGGGTACCGGATCACCATTTCTAGTGCTGTCTGGAGGACTTAGATAAACAGATGTGCAATTAGGCTTTGGTATAGGTTTGTCACATTTTACAGTTAGGCTTAATACATATTTATCCTGGGGAGGTCCTTCTTGTGGATAAATATATTCAATGACAAAAGTGGTGTCACAACAGCTTTCATCTGTAGAAATAAATAGCAAGCCCAAGTCATCAAAATAACATGGTGAATCATTAATCAAAAGTGAGGGGAAAAATCCCATTTGGAATGGAGGATCGTCCGAAAATACATCATTTCCGCTTGGATCAATGTCCTCCTGAAAGAGACAGATATCTTTTTTGATCGTGTTCTGGGCAAGCATATTCGGCATTGAAGCGAATAGAAATAATAAAATGGTGTAATGGATACTTTTCATGGTTAAAAGTTTGAGAGTGATTAAAAGTCCATATTGGCATATGGATTTGAATTAGTGATGATCATTGCATTCGTAAGTATGGGGCCGTAGTGTTTCCTGTTGCTATATCAAAAGCCAGCGATAGATTTCCACTTCCGGAAGGGTCATTGCTAATCCCTACCTGTCCGATTGCAGAAACACTTGTGCTTAGGCAAAGTAAAATCAGGAATTTTCTTAATAGGTGTTTTGTCATAGCTGCTACGATTTAATGTCAAAGCTGGGGTGGTAGAATTACATGAAATGTTGATTTCAATACTACGTTTGTACCCACCCCTACCCCTTGATCTTCCTCCCCACCCCTACCCCCTGATCACCCTACCCACCCCTACCCC
>JBCCVV010000156.1:0-15779 GCA_039194925.1 Bacteroidota bacterium | reverse complement strand
TATTATATTGGTGCAACTAAGCTTACAGTTGAGGAACGGCTGACGTATCACTTAAGTAATCATAGAGGTTATACCTCAAAGGCCAAGGATTGGATCATTGTACATTCAGAAGAATTTGAATGCTATAAAGAAGCATTATCTTAAGAGCGTAAGATTAAAAAGAGGGGAGCTCGGCGATATTTAGCCGGTTGGGGTCGTTAGTTCAGATCATGGCGCTAAGGCGCCAGGGTCAGCAGTTCGAGTCTGTACTTGTGACGCGGAAGGCGTTACCGCCCATAAAAAAGTAGATGTTGTAAAACCCGTAACGCTATATTAAGACGGGACTAAATTAGGTGCTATGGCACTGCTCCCAGCATCTATGGAGAATTGCTATTGCTAAAGTAAATTAGAACCACCAAATTTAGAAACATGCCTCATCTCAACTCCATTATAAAGAAAGAATCAATCCTTTCCTCAAAATAATTGTTCAAAAAAAACGTTTCAACCACCGTATAAACTAATACCATGAAATTCCTAGTCTCTGTCCTCCTGTGTTTAATTGTCTTCCAATCCTTTGGTCAAAATAAAGTACTCGTCAAAAAGAATAAATACTTGTATTCGTTTGATGGTAAACTGTATGCGTTTGAAGAGTTGGGATCTGTCTACGAATTGCACGAACCTGCTTTAAAACGCTACAAATCAGGGAGAAACCATAAAAAAATCTCAAAAATACTGGGATGGTCTGGACTCGGATTATTTGTTGGTGGAATCGTTGTGGGGGTGAGTGGAATCGAAAGTGCCTTTTCAAATTCTACTTCTACAATTGAAGCTGGATTGGCAATGATGGTTCTGGCGATACCTGTAGAACTAACGGCCATCGTTTTTCGGATCATAGCAGGCTCAAAACTCAGGAAAGCAAGAAAAATATTTAATTTGGAAATGCTGGAACGGCATGGATATCGATCCGAGGCGTATTTGTCATTTGGTACTACGCCTAATGGATTGGGGTTGGTCTTAACCTTTTAGAAGGATTTTCTGGAAATGACTTCTTTGGTGATAGGTAGTTAGCGAGTTTTTAGACAACTTCAGTATGTAATTTAGGACAACCTAAGAAATTAAGAGTTTTATTTAGTCATGCTATCAATCCTTTGAACTCATTTATTGCTCCAACCATTCCTTAAACGGTGTTACTTTTAATCTACTTACTATTGGTTTCTGATCATGCTTTATGTTCAAAGTAATTACAATTTTTCGATTAAAATAGGGCTCGAAAGAAACAATACCTTTTCGATTGATAAGCATTTGGCGATTGATTCTAAAGAATTGATTAGGATCGCAAACGGACTCAATGTATTCAAGTTTTTTAAAGAGTGGATATCTCTTTCCCTCAAATGTAAAAAGATATACCATTTCGTTTTGTACTGTAAAAAACGCAATATCATCTACCTTAATAATGAAGGTTTTATTCGAAGATTGAGTCAAGAAATGTTGTTGATATGAATTGGGTGTGGTAACTGCAAAATTGATTGGTAAAGCTTCGTAGGATGCAGATTTGGCAAACAGCTTTTTGTACTTATGAAGTGCTTCTTGAATATCCTTTTCTTTTATGGGTTTGAGCACATAATCAATACCATTATTTTTAATTGCATTCATGGAGTATTCATCGTAGGCCGTACAAAATACAATAGGGATCGTGACATCTATGTGATTAAATATCTCAAAACTATGTCCATCCGCCAATTGAATGTCAAAAAATAGGAGATCTAGGTTGTTTTGATGTTTGCTTAAATAATCAACTGCATCAACAATAGATTCTAATTTTTCTACAACCATAAAATCGCTATCCTCTTCGATTATTTCCTGCAATAGCTTGGCGGTATGCAATTCGTCTTCTACGATGAGTACATTCATGATGGTGGAATTAGCTTAAGTTTAATGGCAAAAGTGTCTTTGGCAGAATTGATATTCACTCCGTTTTCTACATTCAGGAGTTTATATCTCTTTTTTAATAACTCTAACCCCAATCCTGAGGTTTCAGGGGGTGAGAGTTTGGGTTGAAGATTATTGATTACTTCCACAAAGGCATCTTCTGTCGTGCGAATGATGATTTCCAGTGGCCTTTTTGAGGACATGATATTGTGTTTGAAGCAATTTTCTACCACACTTTGCAGCGCCAACGTAGGAATTTGGTAGTCGTTGTATAATTCATTAATTTCTTCAACATCAGAATGCAATGCCTCCTCATTTCTATTTTTCATTAGAAACAGATAGGATTTTAACACACTCAATTCTTCAGAAAGCGTCAGCAAGGTGTTTTTTTGATGTTTTAGTATTTGTCTATAAAAGTCAGATAGACCTATTATAAATTGTTCTGAGTTGGTATGATTTTGCCGTACCATGGAACGCAATGTGGTAAGAGAATTAAAGAAAAAATGAGGATCCATTTGATTGCGCAATTCCTTCAGTTGGATTTTAAGATTTTCGTTTTGGAGCTGTTCTTTTTCCAAGCGCAACGCAGTAACTTTTTCTTGTGCCCAAAGGACTTGTTGTATGATATATATGATCAATCCTGAAAAGAGTATTCGAATCAATAATATTCCTTTAAAGGAGTTTTGATAGGCATGATAATTATAATTGAGCACAAGGATCAAGTAGATGACAAATCCAACTACAAGTGCAATACTTCGGCGTTCACTTTTTTTAGTTTTCCAATGCCTTAACACTAAAATGACGTGCCATAGGAAATAGATTACCAAAAAGGGAAATAACCATTTTTCTGTAAATAATTTAGTATTTAAAGGAACATCGTTGATCAAAATACTCAACAGTGGCAGTAAAAAGGCCAATACGACGGGCAAAATGTGTTTTAAACGTTGATTTAGTGTAGCCACAGAGCCAAATGATTTTTCGAAGTAAAGAACTGAATTAGTTTTAAAGTGATCTAAAATTTAATCCAGTTGTACAGCGTGTTAAAATTACAGTTTTAGAATTCTATGTTTTGTCAAGGCTCTTCTTTTGTCCATTTAATGGTTTTACTCATGAAACCGGCTTTTACTTTTATGTGCAGTCGGTTCTCTTTTTTCATTAACACAGCGTCCATCCATTTCTTCTTTTTTGGAGCAAATAGTTTGCCTTTCCATTCGCCGTCAATAAGATTAACCTCTCTCAATAATGCTTTCTCTACTTTCGCATTTTCATTGTCAGAAGAAAGAATTTTACCTTCATAAATACCGTCCTCGACTTCAGCGATTTCAATTTTTGTATTTTCTTTTCCAGTATTCCAAATACCTTCTATGGATTCTTGGGCATGCGTGGAGAGCGCAGTAAAAAGAATAGAGTATATGAATAGAGTTCTCATTTAGACTAGTATTGTTGATTAGTAAATTATTTTATGTTAGTACTTCAAGAAAGATGACTCAAAAGTCAGAAAAATATTGGAGCAGCTCACGTAATTTATGCTGAATTGAACTAGATATAAGGTGAATTGAACATAGGTGAGGTTTGAAGTCTCATAAATGCCATTGACAGATTTTGGTTGTAATAAACGACAAACCTACCCTGAACCAACGACACATCATTCCACAATTTTCAGTAGTAATATCATACAATGGGGTAGAATGAACAAAATGGAAGGGGTAGTGAACATACTAAAATCAAGAATTACAAATCCCACTTTATATTCTGCATTTTACGATCTTCTGTAATCATCCAATTATCTATCCAAGAATTCGTTTATAAAAGAGTCGGTAACAATGATGCATTTTCATGTCAAAGAAAAGGATGTTAATTTTTGGGCTCTTCGGTGTATTAACAATTGCATTGGTTATTGGTATGAATAACACGAGAGTTTTGGATTATTGGTTTAGATATACATTTGATTTGACTCATCCGCAAAAAACAGTTACATCGGAGAATCAAATAATGGATATACTTTCCAAATTCAAAACTACTAAATACGATCAAATTGACGAACGATATAAGAGCTATACAAAATCTGATCAACAACGCTATAAAAAGCTTTTGGAACGACAGCAGTATTATGAAATTGGCAGAAAAGATTTCTATCGATATATAGTTGATGACTTCAGAATAGAAGACTTTTTGTGTAAGGATCAGTTTTATTTTGAAGCTCTAAAAGACAAATCAAAAACGTATTATTGGCTCATCGATAAGGAAGTTTTGATCAATTTACTCAGGCTTCAAAAAGAACTTGAGCGCAAGGGTTGCAATAAAAATGGCTTTACGATTACCAATGGTCATCGACATCCTAGATACAATGAAAAAGTCGGCGGGGCAAAATTAAGCAGACATATTCAAGGGGAAGCCATAGATCTTTACATTCAGGATATCGATAATAGCGGGCATTACAGCAAGAAGGATAAGGCCATTGTGCTCAAGCTTTTAGAGGATATAATCATCAAAGATAAAGGGGGTATAGGACTATATCCAGGAACCCGCGTTGTCCATTTCGATGTCAGAGGGTATAGAGCCCGATGGAATACGTATTAAGTAGAAAAAAGTATGCTGAAAATCTATCCTTAAAATTCTACCAACGTCCTTACACGTAGCCCCAAACCCTTATTCCCAAACAAAGCTGGCACATTGGGCTGGTCCAAATAATTCAATCGCTGAACCAAATCAACTCGAAATACTTTGAAGATATTGGATACGCCAAAACTTGCCTCCATATAGGGTTGTCTATCCAAAAGAAAAGTACCCTGACTTCCATCTGTATTCGTTGGAAATTGTAATAGTGATGGATTTAAAAAGGGATTGTGTTCATCCGCGAGTGAGCCATAAAATGCTTTAAAGGTTACGATCTCTCTCAATTTCAGTCTTTTGATCAGTGGAATCTTATTCAGGAAATAACCAAAGAAAAAGTGCTCCGCATTCAATGATACGAATTGATCCGTAACAAACTCGAGGAAATTCATCATATTGTACGACGTCAACTGATAAGCATACGTCTGGTTACCTCGTGGTATGTCCTGCAATAAATAAGGTACATCACCCCAAGTCTTACCCGCATTGAATACAATATTCGTAGTACCTGTAGTAAGCCATTCGAATTGCTTGAAGAGATTCAATCGTAGTTTGTCATACGTGTATTGTCCGCCAAGAATACCATCATGACCATGGGTATAATTCACCGTAATGATGGGGAATTCGTTAGGCAACTGTGTACGCTTTTTTCTACCTTGAAGAAATTGTTCGTTCGGTGCATATCTAAATCCAACCGTTGCTTCAGTAGTCAATATATTATCCCTGAATATTTTGTTATTTTCCTCATCAAAGGAAAAGAACTCTAATGATCCATAAGGCAACCGTTCTTTTCTTCTCAGATCAATGTGATAACTAAAGCCATTATACTCCTTCACGTAAGACAGCTCGTAGGTTTTGTTTAAGAGCATTTTGGTGGCATCACCACGCTGAAAAGACAAGAAGAAATTTGAGGGACTAAAAAAGTCCAATTCCTGTCCGGGGAAAACACTTTCTTTTTCAAAACTGAATTTTAAGTAGTTCCTGGGATTGACTACATAATCTTCATTGAAGGAATAGGTTATAGTTCCGGAATATTTCCAGATTTCTGTTCGTACTGCGCGAGCCAGATATCCCTGGATTTGAAATTTTTTCGAAAGATTAAGGTTCGATTCTGCTCCAAATCTGAGATTCAGCCCTTCTACATCGTTGAAACTTAAGAAAGTGGCAATTGGTCCGGCACTTACAGGCCCCATAGATGCATATCCGGTAAGCAACATCTTAGAGACATAGACATATCTTTTATAATAACGATTGTCTTTAAGTGTGTCGATCATTTGATACAACTCCACGTCATTTTGCTCAAGTGGCCGGATTCGATTTTTTTGCCAGAAGTCTTCTGATTGCCCCAATGCTTCATCTTCATAAAGAACTTTTTCAAAACTGCTGAAAATGGATTCATCCTCGGGTTTACTAAAATCAAAATCAGAGAAGTAGAGCGTCCTCGTTCCATAAAGTCCCCAACTGTTGTCCGTCAATGCATAATCAATGGTAAGTTCGTCTTTGATCTTAACATAATCTTCGCCAAGGGGCTCAAATTCCTGTACGATCCTCAAATCCCGAACAAAATTCAGATTGATGCCCTGAACGATACCCATATCTACTTTGAGTACGGTGAATTTCCCGTCATTGGAAATAAAGATGTTTCCGAGGAATCCAAAATTTCCTTTCACGGCGGGGATAAAGGCAAGGTTGATGGCTTCTTTTCCATTGACTTCAGTAGTATCAATAATGTAATACCGATAAAAATCATATCCTGCCCGGGCAAACGGACTAACAAATTGCTGATCCAGGAGATCAATTTTTTCCTCATAGATTTCAATATCCTGATAAAGCGCATCTAAGGCATCATTGATCGTTTGTGGATCAATGGTCTCTTCTATATCCGTATATTTTGATGCTTTCCGCACTTCTTTCAACGTATTTCCATCCCGTTTGTAATGAATGGTAGATAGATTCTCGCGCATAAAGAAGGGCAAATACGTTTTTCCATTCACCTCTGAGGTATCGATGTAATCCCACATAAAATCCAGATTTCTGATGAATGGAGCATTTTTGAATCCTTCGGTAATGTTGTTGATGTCAACATTAATTTTTTCGTGTTGATTGTATCGATAGTAGTCCTTTCCTTTTAGACTATTGGTGTATTTGTTGCTGATTACCTTTTGCGCAAGATCAATTGCAGGGTTGTTTTTCTTGACGTATTTGGTTTTCTTTTCACGGATTTCTACCGTTTCGAGTTTGAGTGTTTCACTCTTTAGCTGAAAATTAATCTTATTGGTTTTGAATTTGGTGATCGGGAAATACTGTGTTTCATAACCAATGAAGGAAGCGAAGACTGTATCGCTGGGAAAACGGGTTTCGATGTTGTATTTTCCATCTAAATCTGTGGATACACCTACACTGGTGCCTTTGAGCCCGACATCAACAAAAGGGAGTGCTTCACCCGTTTGAGAATCGGTAACTGTTCCCCGGATTCTGGTAACTTTTTGCGCCGATAAACTACATGCAAATAATATTGTGGTAAGGACTAATACAAATTTTGAGGACATTTCGCTATGGAATTAGTTGAGAGTTTCTTTTGAACCTTGTCTATAAATTTATTCTAAGTGTAACGACCGTTTTGGTTGATTTGGCGTTTTGGATTCGGATTAATTGTACAAAAACGCCGCAAAGGTCTCAAATAATACGATTGAAAGTATGTTTTTGTTTCGTTTTAATAAAATATTTTGATTCATAACTGATTCATTCCCAAGGATATTACCTCGAATCTTGGCAACGGAAATAAAATAATATTGCATTGTTCTAGACGCATTCATAGCTTTTCTTTTTCTTGATCATTCAAAAGGGCGCTATTATGTCAGTGCTTGATCGAAACACAAAATTTAATTGGCATGGAATTTTTTAAAATTCTGGTTACAAATTGAAGCAAAACAATTCATGGAAAATTGGTGGAAAAACATTGTAATGTATCAAATCTATCCACGATCATTTCAAGATAGCAATGGGGATGGAATTGGGGATTTGAGAGGTATTATACATCGGTTGGATTATCTGGAGTCACTTGGAATCGATTTAGTCTGGTTGAGTCCGATTTACCAATCACCCAATGATGACAATGGATATGATATTAGCAACTATTACGAAATCCATCCTGAAATCGGGACAATGGAAGATTTTGAAGAATTATTGACTGGTCTGCATGAGAGAGGGATTAAGTTGATTATGGATCTTGTGGTTAATCATACTTCGGATGAGCACCAATGGTTTGAAGAAAGCAGGAAGTCAAAAGACAACCCATACCGTGATTTTTATATCTGGAAAAAGGGTGTCAATGGTGGCCCTCCAAACAATTGGATGTCATGGTTTGGCGGCAGTGCCTGGGAATATGATGAGCTTACGGAGGAATATTACCTACATCTATTTACCAAAAAACAGCCTGATTTGAATTGGGAGAACCCCAGAGTAAGAAGGGAGGTGCATAAGAATCTTCGTTTTTGGTTGGATAAGGGCATTGATGGTTTTCGAATGGATGTGATTTCGTTGTTGAGTAAACAGTTGGACTTTCCGGATTCTGATTCTCAAAACATACATTATCTCGCGGAGCATCACTATGCCAATGGTCCTCGAATCCATGAGTTTATCAATGAAATGTATGAAGAAGTATTGCAGCATTACGAGGTCATGACTGTAGGAGAGGGGCCAGGTATTACAAAAGAATTAGCCAATCTGTATATTGGAAAAGATCGGCGAGAACTGAATATGATCTTCCAACTGGATCATATGATTATCGATCATGGACCGGGTGGAAAGTTTGATGTTGTTGATTTTAAATTGACCGATCTTAAACGGATTCTGGACGGATGGGAAGAGTCAATTGGCGAACGTGGGTGGAATAATATCTTTCTTGACAATCACGATTTCCCGCGCATGCTCTCCCGATTTGGTAATGATGGAAAATACCGTAAAGAATCTGCCAAAATGCTCAATACTTTTTTGCTTACCCAGCGAGGTACACCGTGTATTTACATGGGCAGCGAGATCGGTATGACCAATGTTGCTTTTGATGATCCGAATGATTACAAAGATGTAGAAGCGGTCAATTATTTTAAAGAAATCAGAGCCAAGGATAAATACATTGATGAAGCATTGAAAAATATGCACGTGCAAGGAAGGGATAATGTACGTGTACCGATGCAGTGGAGCTTAAGTACGAATGCGGGGTTTACAGATGGGAAACCATGGATTAAGGTCAATCCCAATTATGAACATATCAATGTGGAGAAAGCCGAAAAAGATAAGGAATCGGTATTGCATTACTTTCGAGCGTTGGTACAATTTCGGAAGTCGCATGCTGCATTGAGAAACGGAGAGTATAAAAATCTGGACCCTGACCACGAGCAGATTTATGCCTATCGACGGAGTAATAAAGAGCATGCGATGATCATCGTTTGCAATTTTAGTGAAGAAGAATTTACTCTGCCGGAATATGTTAGCGGTGAATATGTTTTTGGGAATTATGATGGGGATGAGGTGTTGAGGGCTTGGGAGGTAAAGGTATATGCTGTAAAAGTTTCCGATTAAGGCTTGACTCTATAATTTACATGTTTCTTTGGATTGGTTGGCGGGTCATCCAGCATTGGAACTCGATAAAAGATGGTTCAGCGCATTCAGAAAGTAACGAAGATGGATGCTAAATCCAGAGAACATGTTTTTGCTCTACCCGATGTTTTTTCCAAAACATAAATTCAAAAATTCGTGTCGTGATAGAGAAGATTTCTAGATCCAAAGTGAAAAGCCCCAGATTGCTCTGAGGCTATAGTTTCTAATTTTTCTCAATCGTATAAATATCATCTTGAAGTTGTAACTTCAAACAACAATGGAGTCACCTTTTAGCTTCATACTTAAAAGTCCATTTCTTCTCTCCACCATAGCCATCTTCTGGGTTGTGTTTGGAAGCGTCAATTTCAATAAAAGTACCCATGATTTCATGAGTACCTTTTTCTGTTGGTGTAAACTCCAAATAGATTGATTTCCCTTCAAAAGTTACGGTATCAGCTTTAACAGAACTGAGCGGTGCAGATTCAATAAATCCGTAAGAGTGTGTTGTATCGAATTCCGAATACTTTAAATCAACAAATAGTTGATATGTTTGACCTACTTCGAAAGTATCAGAATCAGAATTAGTTCTAAAACTTAATGGAAACCTTAAAGTATAGAGTTCACTATTTTTATTATATAGTTTCTCATAAATTAAAAATGAAGTATCATTTTCGATTTTAAAAAATCTATAGGATTTCAAAATTCCGTTTTCATGAAACTCCTTCCAAATTCCATTTTGCATTCCTCTAGAAAATCCACCTATCTCTTTAATTATTCCATTTTCATATGATGAAATAGACTTTCCTTCTCTAATTCCATCTTTGTAGAATTCAATTAATACTGTATCTCTATTCTCTGAAAAACAGACTACTTTTTGCAGTACATTATTTTGGTAATATCCATTACATGACAAGTCTTCTCCGTGTCTGTTATACTTCATTGGTTGAGTTTGAAACTCAGTTTGGCAACCCAGAAGCACTCCCAAAATACCCAATATCATCAATATCCTGATTCTCATTTTCTAGGGTTTTTTACTACTCCTGGTACTTTTTTAACAGTTGTTTTATTAATGGTTCTGATTAAAAATCCTTTTGGCCTTTGTGCAACATATGAAAAAATGTTTAATAGAACAAAGTAGTTTCAAAAGTAATACTTGAAGGGAAAGGTGAATGTGGATAAGGTTATACAAAAGAGAATCCTGGAGGTTCTAAATTTGAAGAGGAGGAAAAGCTACACATCTTTTCTGTTATTGATGCTTTTATTGCTAAGCGGAAAATTCAGTCTATAATGTAAAAAAGCCCCACCAAAGTGAGGCTTTACTTTTTAGATAAAATTTGGGTTCTAAATTATTCCGTATTTGCTCTTGAAAACGTATAATATTTAACTCTAAAATGAGAGATAATATAAATATTAAAGAGCAGAAAATAGAACCAAGTAATTGAGTAATCACCTTTTTCCTCAAATAAATAAACTAATCCCATAAGTCCAAATAATAAAGATTCAGGAGAGAGATACTCAATTAAATACTTACCTATTTTAAACTTTGAAAATTTCTTATCCTTAGTCGAATAAAATACATTCGAAATTAAACATATAAGCACAAATATTGTAGCTATCCAGATTAAATAATATGGAGCTTCAAAGAAAATTATGTACAATAACAAAGCTATATTAATCAGTGTTATTAGATATGTAATTATTATTTTCTTATTCATGGTTTTCATTTTCCTCTTCAAGTGTTCTATGTAATTCTTTTACTTCTGTAGTGTCTTCAGAAACATCAACCGATCGTGATGACAAATTAATATCATCATATGATGACAATTGACTTCCAACAAAAGCTCCAATACCAAAGGCCTGCATCATTTTTCCTACTACACCAAATTTAGCTCCTTTCATTTCAGCACCTGTTAAGAGGCCTGCAACACCAGCAGCGGCAGATCCACGTTCTGCATTTATAACATTATCTGCCACACCTCCAATAATTCCATCATTCTCCACAACTTCCTTCATAACATTCATTTCTTGATTAAGCCCTGGTATATTTCCATCACTATCTTCAGATAATTCTTGAAAAGATAAGTTTTTAATATTATAATTTCTACCAGAGCCTCGATTGTAAGAATTTACAGATGAACTCCCTGAAACTAGTGATCCGCTTTCATCTAAAGTCATTGTCGTTACCTGCTCAATATTTGAGGTTGATTTGCCATATACCAATGACGAAGTTTTCACATTTGTAATTGTAACTGATTTTCTACCCACTGGAATATGAATTGACATCCTATTTCTAATCACAGACTTTGCCCGTAATCCATGCAGATCAATATTAGAATTTGGACTGTTATCTACATAATTGAAAGTACTTAATTGAGCAAATTCTTCTGCAATAGGATCCACGGAAGTAAAACGCGCAATCGCCGGATCATACATTCTAAACCCGTAGTAATGCCAATTGATGCCTAAGTCATCTTGGAACTCTTTCCCATTTTAAGTATACCGATCTTTAACCTCGCTAGATTCCAGCGAATTCCCATTCTCATCCATTGCGGACGTCTCCCATTGGAGTCCGAATGGCTAATATTCATCAATTCATCTTTGTCTGGATCATTAGGATCTATAAGTACGAGATTATCCCCATTTATATCAGCAATCCGTGATCTAGTATTCCCCAAATGATCCTTTAAATGATACTCAATATACGGATTTTCAGATTTAGGATACGTAACTCTTCCCTCATCGGTATATATAGCTTCTATGGTATTGTCTTTGTATTCTGCGGCGCCTATATAATTTCGAACTTCAGGGGCTACAGATGGCTGATTAGAGTTGGGCGGTGCTATTATGGTTGATTTGACTTTTAAGCCATCCGATGTATACCAATTCAGAATATTCCCTTCGTTTGTTTCAATTTTTAAGGGCAAGTCATTATAGCTATAAATGATATCCTGAATACCCTTTTCTGAATCTGATTTTAAATTTCCTGTGTTGGTATAGGCGTATGCGCTTCCTGATCCTTGATATCCTCTCAACGTACAAGACGTTTCTTCAATAGCCGTTAATAGACTACTGCTATTCGGGTCATAGTCATAATGCAGCATATCAATTGTACCATACTCGGGTATTTCAGCATACGGGTCTTTTAGCCCTTGTCGTATTAGATTTTTGATATTGCCCAAGGCATCATACTCGGTGATTCTTAAGGAGTATTTGTCCGTTTGTACGATTTCACATTCTTTGGTATAAATGTCATCTTCTCCATAATTGGCAATTAACAACCGGTTCGCACCATCGTATTGGAAACCATATGCATGTCTTTGGTCGCTTTTTACTCTCCATTCCCTGCATCACAGTAGCTAGAAGAACTGGTCCAGGTATTGGTCTTTGGATAGATTTGTAGGGATGGAGTTTTATCCAGATGTCAAGGACAGCATAGACGGTTGTTTCTATCTGGCGATAAGTGGTAGTGATTTAAGACGGTTTGGATGCTTATTTAAGCTTTTATCTGAGCGATTTATATGCTAAATGTTGAAGTCAAAAAACAATTGATTTCCTACAAATATGTAGCAAAACTTCAATTCATGTATGTAAAAACCAAACGAATGTAACTTTTGTCCTACATATATTGTTTGTAAATTCGCTTTATATCATTAAATCATGTTATAAATCATACAATTATGACTTTTGGAGAGCGTTTGACGGCAGTACGTAAAAGAAAGAAATTATCCCAAGCGGATATAGGTAAACTCATTGGGATCAATGGTGATGCATATGGCAGGTATGAACGCAATGAAGTAAAACCCACCATTGAAATGGCTACAAAAATTGCGAATGCGCTCGAAGTGTCTTTGGATTATCTTGTAGGTAAAACAGATCTAGAATTGGATACCGGCATGCCCAAAAGGATTGAAGCAGTGACTAAAATGGATGAGAAAAATAAAGAGCATGTTTTTTCTTTGCTCGATGCCTTCATTGCTAAAACGCAAATGCAAAAATTCGTGGCATGAGAATTATAGGAAAAACTATTTGCTAAGTAATTAAGTTCTGAATGAAAAATATTATAGAACCTACGGTAAAAGCTAAGAAAGAGGCATACAATAACCCAAATGGCTGGGTTTATGTGATTGATGAAAAGTATAAAAATCAAGAAAAAGTTCCTCCAGAATACATCGTTGGTGCCTGGAAAGTAAATGAAATTGGAGTAATCGAAGGAAACTTTATTCCTAATCCTAATTATAAACCTTAGTTAAGGCTATTAATCCATTTTTTATAATATTCTTCCTGTTCCTCAATTGTACTGATTTTCTCTTCTGAGTTTGGCCAAAAAATATTTATTAGATCTTCTCGTGATGCTGGCTCTCCCAACTTGAGGATATAAGCTTTAATTCCGCCAGACATTTGTCTAGACAATTGTGATGGGTAAACATCTAGTCTGCAACCAAAACAACAAATCAAAAAATTAAACTTTTCCAAAAAATATCTCAATGCCTTTAAGCATTCGAAAAAATCAGATTTTACAAATTCTCCAGATCCCAATATTGATTCATGTATTAAATGACAAGATCCTTTTTGCTTTTTAAGGCTGATCAGAATTTTTTCTTTCTGATCAGCCTCTATATTTAGGATATCAAATTGAACTCTCTCTATCAATTATTTGTGTTTTTTAGAAAAGTTCCTGTAAATTTTCCATCAGCTCCTACTTTTCTAGCTCCTAGAATTTGATTAGGCGCTATTGAGTTAGGTACAGCTATTTTTTTTTCATCACGGAAAGGATTTTTACCTCCAAGTGCCTTATTTACATCTATGCCATTTGCAGGTTTTTTTATGGTAAAAACATGATCTCCTGAGCCAGCAAAATCTTCTCTCGCTACATTGGGACTTTTTGATGTTGAAATGAAGCCGCTGTCATTAGGGTTTGACAAAACATGAGCTTCTAAATCCATGTTATCACCTTTCGATTCAAATCCCTTTTCAAATATTTCATTAGGTGATCTATCATCTGCTCGAAAAACAAAACTTCCACCTTCAGTTGTATCTTCAACTTTATCAATAGTTTTCGCAGCTTTCTTGGTCAAGCCTAAAGTTTTTCCTAAGAAACTTAATGCAGCTCCAATTGGTAGAAGATCTTCAGGTCCCGGAAGTAAAAGTGATGCTCCAAATAATCCACCTGCACCAATAGAAGTGTTAGTTTCATGAAATTCTTCCTTTGTTTTATTACCTTTTAAATAATTTGTATTATTCCAGTCAAGCTGTCTATCAACAACGGACAACCCTTGCAATCCATGAAGGTCAATATTTCTAATTGGGTTATTGTCCGCATAATTAAATCCGCTCAGGTTCGGGAACTGGTCGGCAATCGGATCCACAGAAGTAAACCTGGCGATTGCCGGATCATACATCCTAAACCCATAGTAATGCCAATTAATCCCTAAGTCATCCTGGAACTCTTTCCCATTGTACGTATACGAAGTTTGAACTCCAGATTCTTGGAGCGAGTTCCCATTACTATCAAACTTCGGCGTATCCCATTGCATACCGAACGGATAATAATTACCACTCTTATTTTTAACCCTTTCAATATCGTCTGTGTACTACTTTTAGTATATCATATTAATTCTCAAGTTAGTCTTTTTTCTTTTTCAGTTGAAGATTTTCAATTGAAAAAAATAAGCTAGGATTTATTCTTTTTTTCAAGATACATAATTGTTAATTCGGCTTCTTCTAATAACCTTGGGAACTGATCCGGAACTTTACTCCACTTTTCATATAATCCTTTCATGGTTCTTAATGATATAGGATAGTATCTTTTGAAGTGTCTAAGCTCATACATTACAGAGGTTTGTCTGTCCACATACATTGCACCTTCTTCGCCATTTTCTGGTTGAACCAACTCTTTTATTAAGCGATGATAGTTTTCGAACTCTTTAAGGTTTTGGTCACGTTTTTTGGAGTCATAATACTTCCAGATTGACCAAATTAGTGTTGCTAGACCAACTAAGATTGTGATATTGTTTATATCGATCATGATAGATGTTTTCAGTAAAGATACGGGATGATATTATTTTGGATCGTGCCTAGCCAGAGCATGAGCAAAAACAAAACCGATAGGCAACCAAATGTGGGCGGCGATAGATCAATGGAGGAGATCGCGGATTATGCGCGTTGGCTATAGGCTCCATTGAACTATCTGAGGGTGGATATCTTTGCCGGTCGGCTTTGTTTTTTTAGCGTGGGTTGAGCGTAGGTTGTGGGTGGATTTCTGCCCTGATGACAAGTATCGGGACTAAATACAGTGAAACAGCCTTGAGCAAGCGTTGGCATTTGCGGGTGCAGCCGTCTGCGGACACGACCGAAGTGTGAGCCGGGAGTAGTAGCTCGTACTGCTAGGTAGGCGAAGTCACGTGGGATTTGTGCGGTGGCATTTGAGCGTCACGCAAGGAAGGAAGATATCCATATTTTAATAATACATTTATCTGACTGACGCAGCTGAGGGAGTCGAGCAGGCCGCAAAACGAGAAGTAGCGGATAGACCACGCCATCAGCGTGGGATATGGGAGCTACGGGTGAGGAGCCCGAAGGAGATGCATACCATGACATAGACTCTTTGATCTATGGCGTGGTATGTGTACGACTGAGTCGCGACGAACGCCACTTCACTG
>JBCCVV010000155.1:0-15802 GCA_039194925.1 Bacteroidota bacterium | reverse complement strand
GGAATACATACCTCAAATGCCCTAAAAATTGGAGAGCGAATGAGGCAAATTCAAACCAAAGCGGCTTAAAATAGAACCAAGACGACATCACGATAGAATTATTGGGGGAGAGCTATGTCTGCTTATTTCTGAATATCCCTAACATCAATGTTTTCGTTTGATTTGTTTTGATCTTGCATAGTATGATATACGTTATAATTTTATAAATAAAGCCTGTTATTTAATATCCGGTATTTTCCATTTCATCTCTGAAACAGCAGTAGCCTTCACTTTATTAATGGCTTTATTCGTTCTTTGTTTATCATAAATGAGACTTCCTGTCATAACTAAACTTGTTCCAATTATAATAAATAATAAGATTCCCTGACTGAAATCCTCCACTGCCAAATCAGCTCCAATATCGTAAAACAATAAGATCGTTATTAAACCTCTGGGGGCAACATATAATTGAGGCACGATATCACTGCCTATACTTAGTCTAAGCAATAAGAATCTTATGACATAGATCACCGCCAGACAAAGCATCGACAGACCAAAAACACTCCAACTCGCAAGTGTCGAAAACACAATTGTTGCTCCAAACACCACAAAGAAAAAGGTTCGAACTACAAAAGCCGTTTCCATTGTAATCGTATGCAATCCGTGATAAATTTCGTGTGCTTTTTTCTTATCCAACCATTTTTTCAAAGGTCCCACAAAAAAGATGTCTTTATTGGCAATCACCAAACCAAAGACCAGTATAATCAACAGCGAAGAAAGATGTTGCAACTTGGCCACCGAATAGATTAACAACAGTGTCGAAATCAATAAAAACAACTTAGTTTGTGAACTGATTTTCTGAAAAATAAGCACCAATAAATAACTGGCAACTACGGCTACTACTAGTGTGAGAAAAGTGGTTAGTGCAAAGCTTCCTATACCGCCCTGAGACTCCGCTCCCGGCGTAATAACCATTCCTTTTAAAAAATAGAAAAGCATTATTCCAAGAATATCTGAGAACGTACTTTCATAAATATGAAATTCCTTTTTATCCTGTCTCAATTCCAATACACTTGGAATAATGATCGCACTTGACAAAATAGAAAGCGGTGTAGCATAAATCCACGCCACAAGCTTCCCTTGATTGATCATCGAACCATCGTGATTGATGATAAATTCAGTTTGGAACATGGGAATAAAATAATACAATATCTCGGCAGTAACCCAGGCAGATAAGACCAGTCCTACGAGTGCTATTCCAAAGGATAAGAGAATAGGTACCAGTTTACTCCGTTCAAGTTTTAACTCAAGCGCAGCCTCCAGCACTATCATAATCAACCCCACTATACCAAGAATTTCCAGCGTCCCTTGCAAATTAAGATCCTCCATTCCTATTTGATTCATGCCCAATTTTATGAGCACTCCCAAAATGATGAGCATCAACACAGATGGAATGCTGGTACGCTTAGAAATTTCACTAAAAAAGAACGAAATAATCAGGATGACACTTCCTTCAATGATCAATGCATATGGTGATGAAAAATCCATAGAATCCAAGTTATATTATATTTCCTTTTAAACGAAATCCCGCTTTACTAATATGGTTAAAGAGGCCTCCCTTGTATTTAATATCTGCAATTCGAACGGCAACCATAAATGTATCCGCTTCTTTATCAATCTTTACATTCGAAACAGCCAGAAATGGGTAATTGAACAGGCTTTTTTCCAATTCATGCACAGAATCATGATCATTTCTATGCAAATCGTCCTTACATTCAAAAGAGACTAGAACTTTACCCGATTCCGATTCCAGGACGATACTATCTGCTTTCCAGGTATTAAAAGGAAAATAAACTCTATTCTCTGTAGTCAGTATGTGAATTCCGCCAAAATTCATATCCATCAACTTACCACTAACATCTCCCAATTTTATATGGTCTCCAAACTTCACCCTTGAATAATAAAGGCTGAATAACGCTCGAGAATAGGAAACAATATTTTTGTAGAACATGCCAAAGACTACCAGCAGAAACAAAAAATTATAAAATGGGCGGACTAAAAGAAATGAAACGACAACAATCACCGTGAGCAAATACATAATCATTCTAAAGCCTATCGTTTTCTCTTCCGCATGTTTGCTGAAGAGATGGAACCTGCTTAGCACAAAAAACAATAAACTTACAATTAAGGCAATCATTGAAAATTGCAACCAGGAAAGGAATTCGTATTCAATTAATTCTTTCATCGTTTTGCATATTTAAATAATGATCGCTCCAATTTATGCACCACCAAAGGATTGATCGCCACAACCCCTTTTTTGGGTCGAATGAGGATTTTTTGCCCTACGAGGTGATGGATTGATTTTTTAGAATCCCTATAATCAATCTCAGATAAAAATTCCGCCAAAACCTTCAACGAAGTGCTATGATAAGAAGAAATATAAGACAATAGCGTATGATACGAACGGATTAATTCTGAGAATTCCTGCGACTTCATATTGGGTTTGTAGTTTGGATTATGAAATCTACAATACTCCATCATCGCCGCACCAATATTCCCTCGCGATTCTCTTGTAATGTAACCATATCTCGTTTCCATATCAATCTCATCCATGGGAAGTTGACCATTCACCCGAGCCCGCAGATTCAACGAATTTCTTATTTGATTCGAGTTCATTCGTTCCATTTCCATTTGTTTTGAAAATGTAGAACTCAAATTTTTAAACAAGAGTATTCTTTTCTTCAAAAATGGCGAACATGTCACCACAAAAAATATTTTATTTCGGTATTTGGTTATGGCTTCAAAAAGATTTGTAATATTATCAAACAATTCATGAGTGTCGTCATGCCACATTTCCAAATCATCTATGCACACCACTACTTCTCTACCTCTGGTCTTTTGTGCAATCTGCTCAATCAACGCTTTAAAATCATAAGTGGGATCGTATGATTTGTGTTGAATGAAGTACGATTCTCCATAATGCAGTTGAATGATCTCTTTACTCAAACCAAGATGACTAATCATCCCCAAAATTGTACTCTTACCACTCCCTGTCATTCCCGATAAAAGTACTGCTCCTGCAAAGCCATCCAACCAAAGCTGATAATCTTCAACAATGGGAGTGATCACTTCTGGTCGGGCAACGGTAAATGACTTACCTAAATATCCCTTTTTAAGAAAGAGCGCCAATTGATCATCCTCATCTGGAATCGAAACCAAATTTTGAATAAATTTGCTGTACTGTGTTTTATCTACTTCAAAATACCTGGACAATAATTTATTGACATAATTCTTAAATCTCCCCTGGTATTTTTCAACATTCGTTACAAGCCGCTTTTGAGCATCTTTACTAATATTGGCAATCTGATTCCTTCCTGTCTCCGGCAGAAACAACATCTCATCGGAATACACATTAGAAGCCAATAATCGATCATTGATATGGGATAAAACGAGAGCGTTCAGCTCTTCTTCTTCATGCCGTAAAGTTTCCAGCACTTCTTTATCCAACTGGGTGAAAATAATTTCAAAGTCTCTCTGAATATTAGATGGATCGTCCAATTCTGCAATTGAAATTGCCGCCACTTTCGTTCGTATCTGTGTAAACGCAAGCATGCATTTCTCTACTGCATGATCGCGCTTGCTTTCCAGCTCAACGATCTTGGGATAAATAAAGGAGGAAAACCAACGAGCAAATTCTGATTTTACATTGATCGTTTTATAGTTCAAAAATCCAGCTGTAGTAGATACTGGAATACTCAATGATTCATTACTAGCGTAAGGAAGAATATCCATACTTTCAGTCCCCTTTACCAGCTCAAGTCTTTGACCATTCTCCCCTATTTCGTCTACTGTATTCGTAACTAAGGCTTCGGATGAATCCGACGATATGTCTTTGACCAAAAACTTGACTTCTTTTACGATATCGGCAAGTTTCTTTACTGCATTGGTCTGTCTACTGAATTGCAATTGAAAATCTTTGACATACTCCTGAATATGAAATCGTATATCATCAATTTTTGAGCTGCTTCGATAAATTTTCTTCGATTGCTTTTGAATTTCCCTTAATTGATCTTGAATTGCTTCTACCGGACTTTCCTGATGCTGCCACTTACGAGCATTATAACTCGGATCTTCATCGCCAGCATACGCATCAAAAACATCACCGGCTGCTTTTTTCACAATGGAGCAAACCTCCTCTAGGTAACGTTCTGTCACCACTCGGCAATCTTTTTTATGTTGTTCTTCTTTTACGGAAGCCAGCAGGGAGTCTCGAAGTAATATTGCAAAGTCACGTACTGAAACGGACCATTCGAATTGTAAATATTTATTGGTTGAAGTGGATTTCTTATGATCGATCAATTCAAGTAAATCAATCAATCCATCTATCGTCACCGCTATTTTTTGATTTAATCGTAAGGGCGCCATATCCTCAAGGGGAACATTCTTCCAATACTCCAAAAGCTCCAAGGCCTCCGAGGCAGACAATCTTGTATTCGTTTCCATTTCGCGATTCACGATTATGCGTTTATGCTACAGCAAGAATAGTACCTTATTTTCTGCCATAAAAATAAATTTAGATGAATATAATTTTTCCATGGTTCAGTTGATCATATATCCTCTACACTTCAAGACGTAAAAAGGTAGAAAAGTAACGATTAATGATATCCTGAAATTCATTTTAGTGATAGATGCACGCTTCCGGCATGTGATATAGGGATGTATACATGTACATGCCTAAATAAGTTTTCCGAAATCTACCCATAAAACTCCTTCTCCCTTATACTATATGACTTGTACCTTATATACTCCTTTATACCTCAAATGATTTTAAAATAAATGCTAACCTTTTTTGATACCTACCCATTTTGTATTGATCCTATACTAAACAAAAGTCCGTGCAGTTTTATTACTTTTGTGATGCAAAATTACAAGAATGTATAAAGTACTAATCTCAGGCCAGGAATTCATTGTAACAGAACAAGATTTGGTCAATTTGGATGTCGTTTTTGATCAGACCAAGGACGTATTTCATACGCTGTCAGAAGGAAAATCATATAGAATACAACCCATTTCGACGAATAATCATGGGAAAGTCCAAAATCTACAAATCAACAATCTCAACATCGAAGCCGTAATCATGGATCAATTGGACCAACAGGTTGATTCCATGGGTCTTTCTACCATTGATTCACACAAATCCAATGACATATTTGCCCCAATGCCTGGATTGATATTAGATATTCTTTGCAAAGAAGGTGATGATGTGGAAGAAGGAAAATCACTTCTTATTTTAGAAGCTATGAAGATGGAGAATGTGATCAAAGCGGAAGGAAGCGGAACTATCGGTAAAATTCATAAATCCATTGGAAATTCAGTAGAAAAAGGCCAGTTGATAATCGAGATAAACTGATCCGCTTATAGTAGTCACCTGTTTCCCACAAATCAAAAATTGAATGAAAAAAATATTAGTTGCCAATAGAGGTGAAATCGCCCTGAGAATTATGCGAACTGCAAAAAAGATGGGCATCAAAACGGTTGCAGTATATTCTGATGTTGATCGAAAAGCACCTCATGTCTTATTTGCAGATGAAGCAGTCCATTTGGGTCCGGCACCTTCCACAGAATCCTACCTTGTTATTGACAAAATCATCGATGCCGCCCGGCAAACCAGAGCAGATGGTATTCATCCGGGATATGGATTTCTAAGTGAGAATGCAGATTTCGCCAGGGCAATTGCCAAGACAGATATCACATTTATTGGTCCAAATGTCCACGCCATTGAAGTGATGGGAAGCAAACTTGCCGCAAAAGATGCCGTAAAATCTTATGACATTCCGATGGTTCCGGGAATTGACGAAGCCATTGATGATGTGGAAGAAGCCAAAAAAATTGCCAGAGATATAGGGTTTCCCATTTTAATCAAAGCATCTGCTGGTGGCGGTGGAAAAGGAATGCGTATCGTGCAAAACGAAAATGAGCTACCAGAACAAATGGAAAGAGCCATCAGTGAGGCACAATCTGCATTTGGAGATGGATCTGTCTTTATTGAAAAATACGTAACGTCTCCCCGCCACATAGAACTTCAAGTACTGGCCGATCGTTATGGTAATGTTATCCATTTATTTGAGCGGGAATGCAGTGTACAACGAAGACACCAAAAAGTTGTAGAGGAAGCGCCATCCAGTGTACTTACCCCAAAACTACGGGAACAAATGGGGAACGCAGCCGTGAGAGTAGCACAAGCCTGTAATTATGAAGGTGCAGGAACGGTAGAATTTTTGCTCGATGATCAACTGAATTTCTATTTTTTAGAGATGAACACAAGACTTCAGGTAGAGCACCCTGTAACCGAATTAATCACAGGAGTTGACCTTGTAGAGCAGCAGATCCGTATAGCCAGAGGAGAAAAATTGAAGATCGCACAATCTGATTTAGAGATTAAAGGACATGCCATGGAATTGAGGGTGTATGCAGAAGATCCCATGAATAACTTTCTACCAAGCATAGGGAATCTATCGGTTTATCAAAGACCGGTTGGAGAGAATGTCAGAGTTGATGATGGTTATGAAGAAGGGATGGATATTCCAATCTACTATGATCCGATGATCGCAAAATTAATTACGTATGGGCAAGACAGACAAGCCTCGATAGAACTTATTAAAAAGGCAATAGCGGAGTATAAAATCGAAGGAATCCAGACTACCCTGCCTTTTGGAGCTTTTGTTTTTCGTCATGAGGATTTTGTGTCGGGCAGCTTTGATACACACTTTGTAAAAAAGAACTTTTCACTAGAATCAATTGAAGCAAGCCAGGCGCAGGAAAGGAAAATCGCAGCCGTATTTGCTGTAAAACACTATCTGGAATCACAAAAACAGTTGAAACCCATTAATCACCAATCGGCTATTTGGTCAAAAAGCAGAATCTAAAAAGAGATGAACAAAAATCAAGAAATACTCCAGAAAAAGATTGAAGCAGCACATCTCGGAGGCGGACAAGATAGAATAGATAAACAACACCAAAAAGGAAAACTTACGGCCAGAGAACGTGTAAATCTACTGCTGGACGATGGGTCTTTTGAAGAGATTGGCATTCTGGTCACCCATAGAACCAAGGACTTCGGGATGGCCGATCAAATCATCAATGGGGATGGTGTAGTCACCGGCTACGGAACGGTCGAAGGAAGATTGGTTTACGTTTTTGCACAAGACTTTACGGTATTTGGCGGATCACTGTCTGAAACACATGCCGAAAAAATATGCAAGATCATGGATATGGCGATGAAAACGGGAGCTCCCGTTATCGGCCTTAATGATAGTGGAGGTGCTCGAATTCAGGAAGGAGTTCGCTCATTGGGTGGATACGCTGATATATTCTATCGTAATGTAATGGCTTCAGGAGTTATCCCTCAAATTTCAGCCATTATGGGGCCTTGTGCGGGTGGAGCGGTTTATTCTCCGGCCATGACCGATTTTACGATTATGGTAGAAAATACGAGTTACATGTTTGTGACAGGTCCCAACGTGGTAAAAACTGTAACAAATGAAGAAGTAACTTCAGAAGAGTTGGGTGGCGCAAGTACACACAGCACAAAATCTGGTGTTACCCATCTCACAGCCGGCAATGACCTGGATTGCATTCATAAGGTGCGTCAACTTTTGAGTTACCTTCCTCAAAACTGTGAAGAAAAACCACAAAAACTTCAGGTAGAATTAGGAACGGAGATAAGAGAAGAGTTAGAATCAATTGTTCCGGATAGCGCGAATAAGCCGTACAATATGCATGAAGTTATTGAAGGCATAATTGACAAAGATTCGTTTTTTGAAATTCACAAAAATTATGCAGATAATATTGTTGTAGGCTTTGCTCGACTAGGTGGCAGAAGCATAGGTATCGTGGCCAATCAACCTATGAGTTTGGCAGGGTGCCTGGATGTAGACAGTTCGAAAAAAGCGGCCCGATTTACTCGTTTTTGTGATTGTTTTAATATACCGCTATTGGTTATTGTAGATGTTCCAGGTTTTCTTCCTGGTACAGATCAGGAATGGAATGCTATCATCACCAATGGAGCGAAATTGCTTTATGCACTAAGTGAGGCAACGGTTCCTAGAATTTCTCTCATAACCAGAAAGGCATACGGTGGCGCTTACGATGTAATGAATAGTAAGCACATTGGTGCCGATATGAATTATGCCTGGCCTTCTGCAGAAATTGCTGTAATGGGAGCAAAAGGAGCAAGTGAAATTATCTTCAGAAAAGAAATTAAAGCGTCAAGTGATCCGCCTACTACATTAAAAGAAAAGGAACAAGAATACGCAGATCTTTTTGCAAATCCATATTCGGCTGCTGAAAGAGGATTTATTGATGAAGTGATTTTGCCAAAAAATACGAGAAGGAAATTAATCAAGGCTTTTTCAATGCTGGAAAACAAAGCGGTGAGTATTCCCAAAAAGAAGCATGGAAATATTCCGTTATAACATTATTTTCTCGCAATCCAGGGCACTTCATCATGTCCAAGGTCTTGAGCTATCTTGCGACTCAGAATAAAGAAGTAATCGCTCAATCGATTTAAATACTTTATCACTAAAGGCTCTATTGGAGAAACTCCTGAAAGAGAAATGGTCCGTCTTTCTGCTCTTCTGGCCACCGTTCTGCAAACATGGGCAATACTGTTGCTTTGCGATCCACCTGGAAGTACAAAGGTTCTTAACGGCTCCAATTTAGCATCCATTCCATCCATAGCAATTTCCAGCTTTTCCACATCGGAATCCAACAAATCAGGGGTCGGCAACTCTTTTGAGGGATCGGAAGCCAAAATAGACCCGATAGTAAACAAACGATTCTGAATTTCTGTAAGTAATTGCTTTTGATCGTCATTGGGTAAAGATGCAATGAGCATGCCTGTATGCGCATTTAACTCGTCAACCGTTCCATACGCTTCTATTCGAATATCATCTTTGGAGATACGCTTTCCTCCATAAAGAGAAGTTTTACCCTCATCACCGGTCTTCGTATAAATCTTCATTGATTACTTTAAATTGTATCTGTGATTGGGATCGCTTGCTTTGATGATATTCTCGTTCCTCACATCGGTTTCGACCAGGCCATCCCGCAACCTCACGATTCTATGACAGTGCTCGGCTATATCTGGTTCGTGGGTCACGACAATTATCGTATTGCCATTTTCATGAATTCGTTCAAAGATTTCCATGATCTCAATAGATGTTTTCGTATCGAGATTTCCTGTAGGCTCATCAGCTAGAATGATAGCAGGGTCATTGACCAAAGCTCGCGCAATGGCAACTCTTTGTCTTTGTCCACCGGAAAGCTCATTGGGTTTGTGTGTAATTCTATCCCCCAGCCCGACAGATTCTAATACTGTCTCGGCTCTATCATCTCGCTCGGATTTACTCATCCCAGCATAGACCAGGGGCAAGGCTACGTTATCCAATGTGCTCAATCGGGGCAATAGATTAAACGTCTGAAAAACAAAGCCAATTTCTTTATTCCTTATCTCGGCCAATTCACTATCGGACATCACGCTTACATTTTCACCATTGAGGTAGTAATCACCAGCCGTAGGTGTATCCAGACAGCCCATAAGATTCATAAGCGTAGATTTTCCACTACCTGATGGCCCCATCAAAGCCATATATTCATTTTTCATTACATCCAAGGTAATTGATTTCAAGGCGTGGACTTGCTCCATCCCCATGATGTATGTCTTTTTCAAATCGTGAATAGAAATTACTTTTTGCATGTACTTCTTTTTAGTCTAAGGTCTATTTTTTGATAATTTTTGGAACAGCGAAATAATCGTCAATTCTTTTGGGGGCATTTTTTAATCCATCTTCGGTACTCAACATTCCTTCCACATGATCTGGTCTCAACACATTGACCTCTTCATGAATATATACAAGCGGTTCCACATCGGATGTATCGATTTCCTCCAACTTGTTGATCATTGTCAATATTTTTTCCAAATCTTCCCCAATTTCTTCTCTTTCCTCTTCGCTGAGACGCAATTTTGCCAGCTTTTCCAGTTTTAATATTACCTCTTTTTCAATTGCCAAAACGAAAATATTAGATGATTCAATATATATCTTCGTCAAAAGTACAGATAAAGTCTTTTATCAAAACAATGTCCGTCAAACTAAATATTAAAAAGAATTGTGATTTAATGCTAAAGACCACTTACTTTATTCATAAATTCGGGGTTTTTACCCTAATCGGGATGATTTATAAACTGTACTTTTCCAAAATGAAAAATAGCTCATTATTTCTACTTTTCACCCTTCTTTTTATATCATTTACTCACGCTCAAAAATGGACCAAGGTTGATAATTCTTCTTTTCGGTCCTTGGCAGAGCAACGACAGCTAATGCCAGAAAAATACGAATCCTATCAGCTGGATTTCGATCATCTTAAAGTAATGTTGAAGGATGCACCTCATCGGTTCATATCCGAAGAACGGGGAATCGAAATAGAGTGGCCAATGCCTGATGGTAAAAATCAAAAATTCACCATAAAAAGGAGCGATGTTTTGCATCCCGAATTGGCGGCAAAGTTTCCGGAAATCAAAGCCTTTACAGGGCATAGTATCGAAGACCCTACAGCCATACTAAAGATCAGCATGTCCCATAAAGGTATTGAAGGCATGTTGCTTTCAAGTCGACATGAAACAGTCTATTTAGATCGATATTTACCGAAAAGCAAAAACAATTACATTCTTTACAAACGCTCCGACTACAAAAGAGAATTGCCCGAAGGAGAAGGTACATGTACTGTGGAAGTACCCAATGATGGATATAAATTTCAGGGCTTTGGCAGATCCTATCGATTTGGAGATTGCCAATTGAGGAAATATCGAATGGCGCTGGCATGTACTGGTGAATATGCGAATTTTCATGGTGGAAATATTCCGGATGTAATGGCGGAATTTAATGCTTCACTGATCCGGGTGAATGGCATCTACGAAAGAGATTTTACCATTACCATGGAGCTGATCCCAAACAATGATCAGTTGATTTACCTCAATGGAAATACTGATCCATATACCAATAACGAAGGCGGGACAATGCTAGGTCAAAATCAATCGGTAATTGATAATGTAATCGGTACAGATAACTATGATATTGGTCATGTGTATAGCACCGGTGGCGGAGGAATAGCCAGTCTAAGAAGTCCTTGCAATGCAAATAGAAAAGCAAGAGGTGTAACTGGTCTTGGTAATCCAACCGGAGATCCGTTTTGGGTAGATTATGTGGCGCATGAAATCGGACATCAGTTTGGTGGCAACCATACACAAAACAATCCTTGTAACCGAGCTGGGAACACGTCGGTTGAGCCCGGAAGCGCTAGCACCATTATGGGATACGCCGGAATTTGTTCGCCAAATGTTCAAAACAATAGCGATGATTATTTTCATGCAGCTTCCATAGCTGAAGTTGCGAACTTTGTCGTTGCCGGAAATGGAGGAAATTGTGCTGAGATCATTCCGCTCGATAATGAAGCTCCGGAAATTGTATCCATCACCGAAACAAATCAGGTATTACCTTCGCAAACTCCATTCTACCTGACCGCCGAAGCTACCGATGCCGATGGCAATATGCTTACTTACTGTTGGGAACAAATGGATGTTGAGCCCGCAACGATGCCTCCCGTTCCTACCAATACTGTTGGTCCTGCATTTCGTTCCTATGATCCTGTAGAAAGCCCGACTCGATACTTTCCGACGTTAACCAGTATTCTTAGCGGCACCAACACAAATACCTGGGAAACATTGACCAGTGAAAACCGGGATATGAATTTCAATCTTACTGTTCGTGATAATAATCCTTTGGGCGGATGCACTGCCGATGAAGCACTGGTCGTAACATTTACGGACAATGCGGGTCCTTTTCTGGTGACCTCGCAAAACGCCTTTGAAACCTGGAGAGCGGGTGAAATGATTTCGATTACATGGGATGTTGCCAATACAGACATGGCACCTGTGTCGTGCGCAAATGTTGACATTCTGCTGTCTCTAGATGGTGGTCAGAATTTTGATATTGTCCTGGCCGACGATATTGCCAATGACGGAGAACAAGAAATCTCTGTACCCTTTGAGCTTACGGATCAAGGAAGAATCATGGTCAAATGCTCGGATAAGACCTTTTTTGATATTAATAATGAAGACATCAATATTTTGGCACCGTTTGCATCTGAAGTGTCTCCTTCTAATGTAACCTTATGTCCGAATAATACGGCAACATTTACCATTGACTACACAGTCTTTGGACCAGACCCCTACCCTGTCACCTTTGCTTTGAATGGTCTACCTGCCGGAGCAACATTTACCTTTACACCGGAACAAGCGTTTGAAGACACAGAAGTGATCTTGACCATAGAAAATTTAACCAATGACCTGGTCGGCACGTACGAACTTGAAGTAGTAACTCAAGGTGATTCAGAAGCTCTCCGAGAAAACATAACCCTGGTATTAGAAACCGATCAAAATCAAATGGTTAATTATCTAAGTCCGGTAGATGGTCAGATCGGTGTGGATACAGATGCCTTTTTGTCCTGGGATCAGTTGAATGGTGTGATACAATACGAAATTGAAGTTTCAGATAATCCGTCATTTCAAAATAGTGTGTTTTCAGGTTCTACTATTGATAATTTCATCTTCCCAACTGGATTGGAATCGATGACGGTGTATTATTGGAGGGTGCGTGGAATTTCGAGTTGTGTTGATGCGGAATGGATAGACATGCAATCCTTCCAAACGCGCAGTTTCCAGTGTGTCAATGAAACAAACGACCAGGAATTTGAGATTACAATGAGTAATAATAATGTGATTGAAAGTGAAATTGCAATTACTGCAAATGGAAATGTGAGTTTACTTGAAATAAGCGTTGAAATTGATCATTCCTGGATTGGAGACCTTACTGCTACCTTACAAGCTCCGGATGGAACACAAGCCCTGCTTTTTGATCGACCGGGAGTGCCCAATACAAATTTTGGATGCGACGCTAATGATATTGTTGTAACCTTTAGTGATAATGCATTAAATACGGCAACAGATTTTGACAACACTTGCGAGTCTCTTGGAATCGGAATCGAAGGACGGTTTCAACCTATGGAGCCATTTTCTGTATTCGCTAATAAAGAAATGAGTGGCACCTGGATACTGATTGTTACGGATCAATTCAGTGGAGACGGAGGTAGTTTAATTTCCTGGACCATCGAAAATTGTGAAACGATCTTCTTTGAGCCTGGAGTTATTCTAAACAACAATATGCTTTCGCTGGTCGATACAGATAGAGGTACAATTAACAACGGTTTGCTGGAAGTACAAAACAGTGATCCCATCAACACCTTATTCACCCTAAGAAGTCTTCCTATGTTTGGTGAAATTCAGAAAATGAATGTTGTGACCAGTGAATATGAAGTTCTTGCCATTGGCGATCAGTTTACACAAGAGGATATCAACATGGATAATATTCGATACCTTCTCTCTGATCTTAATGCCACAGACGACAGCTTCCTGTTCGATACGGAAGATGATCAATTCAGATATACCAACAATAATGCCTTCACAATTAGTATGAGCATATCTGCATTATCTTTATCCGCCTCCATTACCAATCAAATCACCTGTTTTGGCAGTTCCGATGGACAAATAGAGGCGATAGCTTCGGGAGGAATTGCGGATTATACCTACAGTTTGAATGGAGGACCATTTGTGGAGCAAAACACATTTACCAATCTAAGCGCAGGAAATTATACGATTACTGTAAGAGATGCAAATGGATCAGAGGTCGAGTCCGATGTACTAGTCATAATCGAACCTCCACAGATAACGTATGTGTTCTTCCGCGGGGACAATGAAATCACAATTCAAGGTGATGGTGGAACAGGAACACTGATGTATTCATTAGATGGTATTAATTATACGACAGAAAATACAATCCAAATTTTTGATGGAACCCCGTATCGCATTCATGTAAAAGATGAAAATGATTGTCTCTCGCAATCCCTTGAATTCGTATTTTATCAAATTGGAGGCGCAGATGTCAGTTATATCGATGTGGATTGTAAAGGCAATGAAAATGGAAGTATACTTATCGAGAGCGTCGAAGGTGGATTGGCACCATATACCTATCAGCTCAATGACGGGACTGCCATAGATCAAAATAGTTTTGAAGGATTGGCTCCTGATACCTATAAATTAACCATTGCAGATTCAGATGGTAATCAATTCACATTTCCGGATATCATAATAACTGAACCAGAGGAAGAATTGAGCATCACAATCACAGTAAGCGGAAACACCCTAACGCTTATGGGATCAGGTGGTACACCACCTTACATTTACGCGATAAATGGTGTAGGCTTTACCGATCAAAATGTTTTCCCTGATTTACCGGCAGGAGAATATGAAGGTTCGATATTAGATGCAAATGGCTGCATGGTAACAGAAACTAATATTATAATCAGTACCTCCACGTTGGATCCGGTTCTAGAGGATATCGTTTTGTATCCGAATCCTACTGAATCAAATTTTATCCTTAAAAGTAATGTGACTATTGATATCAGTTATGAAATAAGAGACATAAACGGACAACTCATTCGTAGGGGTCAATCGTTTTCAAATCATCCGATACAAGTTGAAGATTTTACTTCGGGTCTTTATCTGATTAAAGTAACCTACAGGGATTCCTCTAAACTCTTCAAAATGAATAAAATATAATAGAAAAAAATGGCTAAGTGGTTCAATGTCCTTCGTAGTACATTAGCTGATAAAATAGTTTAACAATTATTTAGCTTTAATTACAAAGTCAACCATCGAAAAAAGCCGTTTAGGAAGTGTATCAACAAAACAATGATGAAAATAGTACAATACGCATTTATTATCCTTTCTATGTTTTCTATAAGCACCGTTTCAACTGCTCAATTTGGAAACATATTGGATAAGGCAAAAAAAGTAGTCAAAGGAGAAAATCCGCTTTCCAAAGACGAAGTCGCTGATGGTTTGAAACAAGCCCTGGATCAGGGAATAGAGGAAGCCGTAGACAAATTATCCGCAGAAGATGGCTATATGAAAAGCAAATACCAAGTAAAAATTCCTGGTGAAGCTCAAAAGGTGGTCTCCAAGGTTAAAATGGTTCCTGGATTTGAAAACGTGGAAAAAGACTTGATACTCAAAATGAACCGTGCTGCTGAAAGTGCTGCAAAAAAGGCTACTCCGATATTCGTAGATGCCGTTAAGCAAATCACTTTTGACGATGCCATGAATATTCTTGCAGGTGAAAATGACGCTGCAACGATGTATCTTAAGGATAAGAGTTATCAAAAACTGTATGATGCTTTTATGCCCGTTATACAATCTGCTCTTGATGAGGTAAATGCGCGAGAATATTGGAGATCTGTGGTCCAAGCCTACAACAAAATCCCATTTGTCAAAAGTGTAAATCCAGAATTGGACGATCATGTAAATTCTAAGGCACTTGTTGGAATGTTTTCATTAATTGCTAAAAAAGAAGAAGGGATTCGAGATAATGTAGATCAAAGAAATACAGAATTGCTTCGAAAAGTATTTGGGAGTCAGGATTGATTGAGACTGAATAGATTTTAGAGATTGAAGAGATTGAGAAAAATTGGGAAGATTGCAACTGCTCCAATGCTCTTTGATTTTAGGCATATTCATAAGTAATCGAGATCCTATGGGAATCAGATATTAAAGGTTATCTTAATACAAAGAAAACCCCGTTTTTTACGTTGGAAGCGGAAAAACGGGGTAATCAAAAAAGTATTAAGATGAAAATACGTAGAATTTCCGAGT